>JAGQHR010000168.1 GCA_020431745.1 Candidatus Eiseniibacteriota bacterium | reverse complement strand
CCCGCGATCGTCCTCTACACCGAACACCTTCCGAACACGGTTCGTGCCTTAGAGGCGCGGGGACTGCGTTTCGCCGGGACCGACGGATCACCGTCGTGCCCGACCTTCCGTGATCCGGACGGTCACTGGTTCCAGCTCGTGGATCCGGAAACGAAGTAGGCCCGGAGGGGGGCTCCGGGCCTCGGGGGGGTGGGCGAGGTGAGTGAGGATCCGGACCCGGCGCGTCGTCTTGGCTGAGTGCTGGGCTTGCTCGGGTGTCCGACGCGCCGAGTCCGAAAGGTTCGGGGTTAAGCCTTGAGGTTGCGGATGGCCGCCATGCTCGTGTCGTGGAGCGACTGCATCATCTGCGACATCATCTGGAACATCTGCTGACGCTTCTCGAGAAGCTGCTGGAGCTGCGTCTGCATGAGCTGCAGGTTCGAGTTCGATCCGTTCGCGCCGCTGCCGCTGCCGGTACCGCTTCCACCGCCGCTGGCGCCGTTGCTGCCGCCACCGAGCGCGCTGCCGAGCGAGTTGCCCAGGGAGCTTCCGACGATGCCGCCGAGCGGGCCACCGAACGCGGTTCCGGCCACGCCGCCGAGAGCGCTGCCGATCGATCCGAAGAGACCGCCGCCGCCGCCCTGGCTGCCCTGGGCGCCCTGCGAGCCCTTCTTCTCGTTCTCGATCGCCTTGTCGATCTCGCCCATCTTGTCGGAGATCTGCTTGTCGAAGTGCTTCGCCAGCGCCGCCATCAGGACCGCCAGCTTGTCCTCGAGCGTCATGTTGGGATCGCTGAGCACCGAGCCCAGATCGTCCGAGCTGCCGCTGCCGCTCGTTCCGTTGCTGCCGTTGGCTCCGTTCGACCCGTTGGTGCCGTTCGATCCGTTCGTTCCGTTCGCACCGCCGTTGCCGGTGAGGTTGCCGAAGATCTTGTTCAGCAGGTCCTCGATCGACTGACCGAGACCGGCACCGGGGCCGCCGACTCCGGGGATGCCGTTGCCGATGCCGGGGAAGGTCGGGAAGGCGTTGGCCGGATTCCAGGGCCGAGGAGCCAGACCGGTCTTCCAAGTCGTGGCCTGACCGTCGACGCGACCGTCCCGGGCGTCCTTCCAGATGTCGTGCAGGTTGTTGTAGGTGCGGCCGCGGTACAGGTACTGATCGTTCTGGAGCTTGATCGGCTTCGCGAAGGAGCCGAGATACTGCTGACCGCTGATCCGACCCTGCAGGTGGAACGGTCCCCAGTTGTATCCGTAGCGCTGGCCGATGTGCGCCCGCGTTCCGACCTGCTCCCGCTGCGCGTAGGTGTGACGATGCGGAGCGAGGTGCGGTCCCTGCGCGTTGCAGCGCGGGATGAAGCCGCGGGAGAACGCCGGCTGCGGGCCGCCCAGGATCGAGTCGAGCTGCCGCGTGGTCAAACCGGAGTTGAGATCGACGAGGTTGCGGAAGGCACCGGCGACGTTGCCGGTCTGGAAGTCGGTGAGCGTGCCGATGGCATCGCCGAAGGCATCGGGGAGACCGAGACGGTCGAGAAGACGGTTGGCCTGGGTACCGAGCGAGTTGTTGGCGACGATATTCATTTTCGAGTTCCTCCTAGAAACCCGGGCTTTCGTCCCGGGGGCCGCGCTGGCGGCAGGTCTTTGATCTTGGCTTGGTTCGGTCGGTGCGGGGCTCTGAGCTCCTGGCTCCGTTCCCGAACCGCTTCTGGCCCACTTATCCGGCGCCGGTCGGGCGGAGTTGCGGGGGAATGTGTTCTAGGCCGACCTTTTCCGGTTGTTGAGCTATGTGGCTGTGTGACAAAGAGATGGATCTGGATTGGCCGGCATGCTCGCGGATCGGTCGTCGCCCTCGCGGGTCGCCGCGCCGGCCGCCTAGAGCCCGGGTCGTGAACGAGATGGTGCCCAAGCGGACGGTGCGGCACGATCCATCGCCCCGGTGAGACCGGCAGTCCGCACGACCCGAACGCACACCGTCGGAGAGGCGGGTGACACGATCCCGGGCCGCCAGTGAGTTTCTCGAGAGGCTGTTTGATTGCTTCCGCGCCGCTCGAGATGGAGAACTCCCGGCAGCCCAGCGGCGAAACGTGGCGGGATCGGGGTGCGTGCGGCGAAAGGAGCCATGGCATGATCAGAGCTCGCGCACGGAGCTACGACGAGGGGCCAGGCGGAAGGAACCTTGGCACATCGGAGTCCGCGCAGAGAATATGCGGTGACGGTGCGTGGGAAGGACCGAGGTGAAAACGCCATGATGAAGGTCTGGGTCGGGACGAGCGGGTTCAGCTACAAGCCGTGGAAGGGGCCGTTCTATCCGGTGGATCTGCCCGACGGCGACATGCTGCGGTTCTACGGTGAGCGATTGCCGGCGGTCGAGATCGACAACAGCTTCTATCGGATGCCCAAGAAGACGGTTCTCGAAGGGTGGACGCATCAGGTGCCCGAGGCGTTCCGGTTCACGCTCAAGGCGTCCCGGCGCATCACGCACTTCGCGCGCCTCAAGAACACGGACGAGCCGATGTCCTTCCTGATGAGCAACGTGCGCGAGCTGGGTCCGCGGCTCGGCGCCGTGCTCTTTCAGCTGCCCCCCAACCTCAAGAAGGATGTGGACCGGCTCCGCGCCTTTCTGCCGCTGATTCCCGAGGACATTCCCGCCGCGTTCGAGTTCCGTCACGAGTCGTGGTTCGACGAGGAGGTGTACACGGTCCTGCGGGAGCACGAACGCGCCCTCTGTCAGGCCGATACCGACGAGGAAGCGCTCGATCATTTCGTCACGACCGCGTCGTGGGGATATCTCCGTCTCCGTCGAGAGGACTACACGCCCGGGCACCTGCGCACCTGGGCGGAGCGGATCCGGGAGCAGGCATGGTCGCATGCGTTCGTCTTCTTCAAGCACGAAGACGGAGGCACCGGACCGCGCTGGGCCGGGGAGCTGCGCGACCTGACCCGCTAGATCCGGTCGATTTCAGAGCCGTTTCAGATCTGCGCGCTACCGTGCCTCTTCGGAGGTGCGGACGTCATGATGGAATCTCGGTTACCATGGAGCCCTCGCGAATTCGGGTCCGCGGTCGTCAGCGAACCCTGGCCCCCGTGGAGGTCGCCTCGTGTCGCCACGCCCGGCATCGGTTCGATCGATCCGTCTCTTCGGTCGTTGGGAGGTACGCCACGGATCGCGGCGCCTCGAGCGACTGAAGACCCGCAAGGCGGAGTCGCTCCTCGCCTTTCTTGCGTGCCATCTCGATCGGGCTCAGCCCCGCGAAGTGCTGCTCGACATGTTCTGGCCGGACTCGCCTCCGGATCGCGCCCGACAGAGCTTGAGCCAGGCGCTCTCTGCGATTCGCCTCTCCCTGGAGTCCGCTTCGTCCCGGCCCGTTCTGCTGGCGAACCATCGGGACGTTGCCCTCGATCCGACATTGATCGACTGCGACGTCTACGCGTATCGGGGTCTCGTCGATCGAGTCGGCCGGCGCCCGAAGACGGACGAGCTGGCGCAAGCCGTCGATCTCTATAGGGGCGACCTCATGCCGGGGCACTATGACGATTGGGTGATGGAGATGCGGGACCATCTGCAGCAGCTCCAGCTAACATGTCTGGAGTCGCTGGCCGATCGGGCGCGGCTCGCGAAGCAGCCCGAAGAAACGGCCCGTTTCGCACGGCGGGCGCTCGAACTCGATCCCCTCAACGAGTCGATCTGTCGAAGCCTGATCGAGGCATCGCTCTCGCTGGGCCAGGAGATGGTGGCGGCCCGCGTCTTCCAGTCATTCCGCGATCTGCTGCGACGGGAGCTCGGCGAAGAGCTCGAGGAGGAGACGCAGGCGCTCGGACGCCGCATCGCGCACCGGATCGGACGGGAGGTCGATCACGCACGGCGGCTCGCGGAACCGGAATCCGCACCTCCCGCAGCAACCGAACCAGCGCCGCCTGCCGAGGCGGGTAGCGGCGAGCGCAGCGGGACCGGCCTGGGAGGCCGTCTTCCCGGCTACGGGACGAGCTTTCTCGGACGGGATTCGGAGATCGATGACCTCCGCCGTCAACTCACCGGCGCGACCGGAAGGATCGTGGTCTTGACGGGATTGGGAGGAATCGGCAAGACACGCCTGGCTCTGGAGGCCGCAGGACGGTTGCTCGGCTCCTTTCGCGGGGGAACGTTCTTCCTCCCTCTCGCAGATGCGCAAACCGCGGAGGATCTCCTCCGGCAGATCGCGTCCGCGATCGGCGTCGACGCAGACGAGCTCGATCTCGAACGGCTCGGTGCCGCCGTCCCCACGGATTCGCTTCTCATCCTGGACAATTTCGAGCAGATGGAGGATCGAGCGGCATTGCTCCTGCCGAAGCTTCTCGAAGCCTGTCCCTCGGTCAACCTCCTGGTCACCTCGCGGCGTTGTCTGGGGTTCGCCGGTGAGGTCGTGTCGGCCGTCGAGGCTCTCGCCACCGAGGGAGACCCGGTGAGCGGCGCCGGACCGGGCGGTACCGATCCGGACGGCTCCGATCCGGATGGGCCGGCGGCTTCCTCCCCGGCGGCTCGGTTGTTCCGGGATCGCGTGGAGCGAGTCCGTCCCGATATCGAATGGACGCGGTCGAGCGTTCAACTCTCGGCGACGATCACCCGGCGGTTGGAAGGGATCCCGTTGGCGATCGAGCTGGCGGCCGCGCGCTGCGGCATCCTGACCGTTCGTCAGCTCTCCGAACGGCTGACGAAGCGTCTCGACCTCCTCAAGGTGACGCGGCCGGACATCCCGGAGCGACACGCCGCCCTGCGGGGAGCCTTCGACTGGAGCTTTCGCCTCCTGCCCCGCGACGTACAGAAGTTCCTCGTCGATCTCTCGGTGTTTCGCGGAAGCTGGACCGTCGATGCGGCCGAGGACGTTTGTGACGCGCCTCTGGCGCTCGACTGGATGGAACTGCTCTGCGACTGTTCGCTGCTCATTCGGGCGGAGGCGGCCGACGAGATCCGGTTCCGCTTCTTCGACGTCGTCCGCGAATACCTCACCGAACGAATGACGCCGACACGGCTCGAGAGACTCCTGGGCCGGAAGCTCCGATACCTCGCACGCGTCGTGGATCGGGATCGGCAGGCCATTCACGGCGGGTCCCGAGCCCGACTCGTCGCCTGGTTCCAAGCGGAGCTCGACAACGTCCGCCATGTACTGACGTGGTCCGAGCACCGACTTACCTCGTCATCCCGGGACTTGCCCACTCTCCGGGTCCGCGTGCTCGGGATGTGCGGTCAGCTCGGCAACTTCTGGCGTTTCGCCGCACTGCACGCGGAGGGGGCGGAGTGGAATCGGCGTCTGCTGGAGGCGGCCGCGGGCGCGCCGTCCGATCCGTCACGGACGGCGGCGCGTTGGACCCGCGGCTATCTGCTCCTGGTCGCCGGTCGCGAGGCGGAAGCGGCGCGGATGCTCGAAGAGGTGCTCGAGGATCAACGCAGAACGCGGAACCTCGCCGGGCAGGCGGACAGCCTGTTGATGCTCGGACACATCCATCTTCGGGGTGGGGATTCCACCGCTGCTCGAACCTGCTTGGAGGAGGCGCTCGCGATCTTTCGTCGTTTGGAGCAGGGGCATGGGATCGGGGCGGCGCTGTCCGGTCTCGCCGATGTTCTGGCCCGGGCGGGCGAAACGCGGGCGGCGCGCGAGCGGCTGGCGGAAGCTCTCGCGCAACGCAAGGAGAACGGCGAGCCGTGGGAGATCGCCTCCTGCTACAACTCGCTGGGGTTGCTCGATCTCGCGTCCGGAGCGCCGGCCGAGGCGCGCGCGAGCTTCGAACGGGCGTTGGTGCTGCGTCGCGACCTGGGTGATGAGCTTGCGGTCGGAACCACGCTCTACAATCTCACCGCGACCGCGCTCCGGGCCGGGTGGATCGACGCCGGTCTCGGGTATGCCCGCGAGAGTTTGGAGATTCATCTTCGTCTCGCTGCCCAGTCCGCCGTAGCGCACGACCTCGCGCACATCGCGCAGCTCATGGCCGCCGCTGCGCGCTGGCGCGACGCCGCGTTCGTCCGGTTTCTGGCCCGCCGTTTCCAGGAGCGCGACGCCGTCGCATTCGAGCCCGGCGCGGAGACGGGACTCGCCGACCTCGAATCCCGCCTTGCCGAAGCACTTTCCGAGACGGAGCGGCTTCGCTGCCGGGCGAGCGCGCTCGCTCTTTCGCGGGACGAGCTGGCCGAAGCCGTGCTTCCGTTGCTCGTCTCGGAATCTCCGCGCACGCCCGATCAGGGCTCCACCGGGAAGATGTAGATGTCCGACGACTCGTGGCACGTCACGACGATGCGCAGCTCGACCCCGTCGATCACGGCCGCGAACGCGGGTGCGTCGCAGCCCTCCGGCGCCGGCATCGTCTCGTTGGAGACGACCGCGCCCACCGGTGAAAGAACGGTCAGAGTGATCGTGTCGTCGTTGAAGCCGGTCGTGACGGCGAGCACGTTCCCGCCGGGCAGCTCCGACAAGGCGACCCCCACCGGTCCGTCGCCCACGGCCACGGTGCCGACGATCGACGCCGCTCCGCCGTATGGCCACCTCACCACCGTGAGCGCGTCCGACTCGTAGTTGGTCACGACCGCGAGCTCGCCTACCGCTCGCACCTGACGAGGATCGTTTCCGACCGCGCCGGTGAGGGCCGGCGGATCGGTGCTGGGACGGTCGGGTTGCCAGAGCTGTCCCGGCGTTCCATGAGTCAGCACCAGAACCTCACCGCCGGGAGGTCCACCCGGCGCGGTGCGCGCGAACGCGGAGATCGCAGGACCGGTCGCGCCCGCGATCCCCGCGAGACCCCAAGTGTTGAGCAGGTAGCCGTCCGCATCGAACTCGACCGCGTAAACGTAACCACGATCGTAT
>JAGQHR010000167.1 GCA_020431745.1 Candidatus Eiseniibacteriota bacterium | reverse complement strand
AAAACGAGGCGACCCGGTGCCCAAGGGGCGGGTCGCCTCGCCGGAAACGAACGCTCGTCGGGTCGACTCAGTCCATGTCGTCGTCGTCGTCGTCGAGCCAGTCTTCGTCTAGATCCTCTCCCCAACTATCGTCGTCTTCGTCATCGTCGTCGTCCGACTCTTCGTCGGAATCGTCGTCGTCGTCATCCCAATCGTCGTCTTCGTCCCAATCGTCGTCGGCTTCGTCCTCGTCATCCTCTTCCCAATCCTCCTCGCCGTCGGCATCGTTATCTTCGTCATCCCAAGCTAGCTGGAAATCCTGAAGCAGCAACTCGTCTTGCATCGAAGGTCTCCTCTAACGGGGACGACGTCCCCCTCTTCACTCACACGTGCACTCCACCGGCTTCGCTGGTGGTCGCAGCTTTCTGCGCGGTTCGACCCGTAGTGGCGGACAGTTTCTACTGAGTGCCCCTCGAACTGTCAAGACAAAGTTCCCGCAGGAAACGCGGGCGGCGGACGTCGTCCGGGGGCGGCCCGAGCGCCGTCTCTAGGATCCCCTCCCGCCTGCGGTTATGCTCGGAGGAGGCACCACCCGGATCCGTCCGCCCGGGGCCCGCGAGCGAGGCATCGCTCGGTTCCCGAGGGCCTCCGTGCTCCGGTGCCGCGCTCAGGAAGGAGTCTGCCGAGACATGAGGATTCGCGTACGCGCCGGCGGGGAGATTCTCCTCGCCGCCATCTGCATGATCGCCACGATCGCCCTGTCCCCCGCCCGGGCCTTCGAGCCCGACGAGGTGAAAGCGATCGTCCGCAACCCGGCGTCCGCGGAAACTTATCCGGGAGCGGGAGGGGTCTGGTTGGCGATCGAGCGCCGGATCGAGATCGACGGCGCGGGAAACCTCCACGGATTCGATCACCGCATCGCCCGCGTGCTGGATTCGGACTGGGGGGCGGAGCACTTCTCCCCCTACGTCCGCACCTATGCCGGGGAGTATCAGTCGGTGCGGATTCTCGTCGCACGGGTGTGGCAGTCCGTCGAGAAGTTCGAGGATCTCCCGCCGGATGCCGTGCGCCATCTCCCGAGCGCGAAAACCGAGGATGCCGCCCCCTATGCCAAGATCGTGGATCTCACGGCAGAGTTCCCGCAGCTGGAGCCGGGGTCGACGGTCGAGGTCCTGACCGAGTACTACGAGCGGACCCGTCCCGGCGACCTGAACGTCCGTTCGTTCGAGTACCTCTTCGGCGCGGAGGAACCGGTCGTCGAACAGCAGCTCCACCTGTCCCACCCCGCGGCCTTCGATCCGGCCATGGAGTCCCTCGGCGACTCCCTCTTCTTCCAACCGAAGCGACTGGGATCGGGACGGTCTTTCGACTGGTTGACGGGACGTTTGTCGGCGCAGGGCTTCCGGGTCGAGGACGCCCTGACGAGTCGCTCCCCCGCCCCCGAATCCGCGCTTCCCGAGGACACACGCCTGACCGTCTACGCCGGAAGCGTCTGGGAGTATCTGAGCGGCTACTACGGCCGCAACTGGGATCGCGAGATCGGGTCCGGGGACCCTGACATCACCCTGGGCGTCGGCGACATCGTCGGCGATGTGACAGGAGCGGATGCACGCGTCGACGCGATCGAGAACTGGGTGCAGACGGAAGTGCGCACTCTGCGGTTGACCCATCAGCTCTTGGGAATGACGCCGATCGCTCCCGGCGAGATCTACCGCGCGCACGCCGGAGCCCCGCGCGACAAGGCGGCCCTCATGATCGCACTGCTCGCCGCCGTGGGGATACGTGGCGAACCGGTCCTGGTGCGAACCCGCACCGGACCCTGGCTGCGCGATCTCGCAGCCCCCGAGCAGCTCGATCGGTTCCTCGTCCGGGTCTTTCTGCCGGGGGGCGGCGAGCGCTGGTGCGACCCGGTCGAGAGCGAGACGCCGTTGCCCCCGTCGGAAGGGTTGAACATCCTCATGGAAGGTTCCGACGAACGTGGACTCATCCCGTTCCCGGGGCGCGCAGGGCGCTGATCACCGCGAAGCGCTCGACACGGAAATCGCCGGCCGGCGGCTCGATACGGAAACTGCCGGCCAGCGGCCCGACGCGTCGCGACGGAGGTCGGGTCGGGCCGAGCCGGTTGACATGGTCGCCGATGGAGCGGGCACTCCCCGCCGTCTCCCCTACGACCTCACTGGTTCATCGGCTCGCTGTTCTGATAGCGCACGATGAAGGAGATCCGCCGGTTCCGATCGCTGAACGGCTTCTCGGGATCCAGCGGCTTTCGATCGGCGAATCCGACGACGCGCGTGATGCGGGTGGGGTCGACTCCGTTGTCCTCCAGCAGCCTGCGAGCCGCGTTGGCCCGTTCCGAGGACAGCTCCCAGTTGGTGATGCCGTTGTTCCCCTGGAACGGTCGGCTGTCGGTGTGCCCCTCGACCACCACCGGATTGGGAAGTTTGGAGAGCACGCCCGCTACGGCATCCAGCAGTTTGCGGGAGTCGGAGCTCAGCTGGTCCGATCCGAGATCGAAGAGCGGCCGAAACTCCTCGTCGTGAATCTGGATCCGCAGCCCCTCGGAGGTGAGCTCCATCGACACCTGCCCCTCGAACTCCTTGAGCTGGGGAGAGTTCTGGATCATCCGTTCCAGCTCCTGCGCGGAGTTGAGCAGGAACTGCTTGTCCAGATCCATCATCTCCCGGCTCACGCCGACCTCGGGCGCATCCGACTGTGAAGTTTCCTGAGACTGTTGCTGCTGCTGGATCTCCTGCAGTCGCTCGTGGAGCTGAATCGCTCCGTCGGAGCTGAGGAAGCCGCGTCCCTCTCCGGGAAAGATCGACGGATTGTTGAAGTAGGCCGCGACCGCCGCCTTCGTCTGCTCGCTCGAGTTGAGCAACCAGAGCACGATGAAGAGCGCCATCATGGCGGTGACGAAGTCGGCGTAGGCCACCTTCCAGGCGCCTCCACCTCCGTGATGCACGACGTAGGCCACTCGATCCTCCTGTCCGCTGACCGTTCCTAGGCGGCCCGCATGGCCTTGCACGCTTCCTCGACTTCCTCCCGACCCGGACGGTTGTAGGAGAAGAGCGTGCGACGGGCCGTCTCCACGACCACGACCGGGGCCTTGCCCTCGGCGAAGGAGACGATCCCGTTCTTGACCGCGGAGAAGAAGTTCTCTCCGTCCTTGATCTCCTGGTGCATCGCAACGACCGTCGGCTGGAGGAATCCGTAGGAAGCGAGGATTCCCAGGAACGTACCGACGAGCGCGACCGCCACGTGGTGGCCGATTTCTTCGGGAGTCCCGTCGATGTGCATCATCGTGATGATGACGCCGAGCACGGCGGCGACGATGCCCAGACCGGGCAGCGAGTCGGCGACGAGCGCGAGCACGTGCGCGAACGCGTCCTCTTCCTTCTCATGGCAGGAGAGCTCGCGATCGAGCATTTGTTCCAGCTCCTCCGGGGTGACCGCCCCGTCCACCTGCAGGCGGAGAGCATCGGTCACGAAGTGCAGCATATGCTCGTCCTTGAGGAGCTTCGGGTAGTTCGAGAAGATCGTGCTCGTCCCGGGCTCGGCGATGTGCCCTTCCAGGGCGATGACGCCCTCCTTCTTCACGAGCAGCGCGAGCTGGAACAGGCAGGTCAGGACTTCCTTCGCATACGCGGGGCTGTAGCGCGATCCGGAAAGCGCTTTGAACGCCTTTCCCCCCAGCGCCTTCAGCTGGTGCGGAAGACACATCGTGACGACCGCACCGCCGGCCGCTCCGAAAATGATGAGGACCTCGATCGGCTGGATGAGGATCGGGATCGGTCCCTTCTCGGCAGCGAAGCCGCCCATGACCGCGCCGATCACGACAAGGATGCCCAAAAAGCGCACGGAAGCTCCCCCTTCGACGGGTGTGAACGGGTCCGCCCGCCGGGGCGGATGGTGCCCGGGCGGTTCTCCTGCTCTTTGGGGATCGGACTTCCCGGGGGTGATCTTGAGGAATCGGTGGACTGCACAACCCGCTGTCCGCCAGGCAATTGGCACGTCCAAGGCCGATCCGCCGCCCGGCCTCCGAGGCGGGTTCCCGGCGACGAGGCCTGGAAGATCCCAGCGTCCGGCTAGGGACCGCCCCTCCCGGGTGCACTCTGGGTCGTGAAGTCCGCCGTGAAGGGCTGGCGGCCGGGAGCGCAGAGATCCTGATCGAAGACGCGTCCCTCCGGATCGAGCACCGTCGCGGCCACGAAGAAGGTGTAGGTCGCTCCCGCGGTGAGCAAACCGTCGAGTGTCAGGACGACCTCGCCGGCGTCGGCACCGGCCGTGACCGTCGTGACGCTGCCGGTGTCGAGTCCGTTCTCCAGGAGCTGGAAGTGCGTCGTGTCGAGGAATGCCGGATCCACCTCGCGGGTCAGATGCAGGCGGGCCTCGGTCAGCATCGTGTCGACATCGGCCGCCCCGGCGGACGGCTCCGACGAACGTACGACGAAGCCACAGAACGAAACCCCCACGGTATCGGCCGCGGTGAGGCCGTCATCGTCCCGGACCCGCAGCGTGATGACGTAGGACTCGTCGCAGTCGTCCTCGTCGAGCACGCCGTCCCCGTCGTTGTCCACCCCGTCACATCCGGCGATATCGCTGCAGGCATAAACGTGGGTCTGGTGGAACGCGGCCGAGTCGGGGTTGACGATCTCGGTTTCCGTGCCATCCCCCCAACGCCAGAGCAAGTTCACGATCACGCCGTCGGGATCGAAGCTGGCGGAGGCATCGACCGCGACCGCACTCGTGTCCGCCGGATCGCAGACGAATCCCCCGCCGTCGGCGACGGGGCGCGAGCCGACGAGGAACGAGGCCACGAACGGCTCGTTGGCCGGAGTGTCGGGATCCTGGTCCAGCGGATTCCCCGCGAGATCCTCCAGGAAGAAGTCCGCGCGGATCTCGTGGACGAATCCGCGCAGCAGCGGGTTCTCCGGCACGAATGTGAACACCGTCAGATCCGGCCCCGGCTCGATGCTTCCGCTGACCGGGAACTCCTGGCTCCCGTCGATGCGGACGAGCTGCAGATGCGCGGTCTCCACTGTCGTCGAGTCCATCGGCTCGCTGAAGGTGACCGTGACGATCGGGTCGACGGCCACCCCCTCGCTGCCCGCGGCAGGGTCGGAGGAGACCACGCGGGGTGGAACGGTGTCGGCCTCGGTACGGAAGGCCGTCTCGAACGCATCCAACGGATCGCTGTCGGGGAACTGGTCGAACGGATTCCCGTGCAGATCGGCCAGCCCGGTGACGACGAGCTCGTAGCGGGCGTCGGACGACAGCGGCTGCACCGGCACCAGCAGCAGTGTGTCCGGTGCCGGGAAGCTCGCATCGAGCGGAACGGGCACGCCGCCGCGGGTCAGGTCCACATCCTCCGGATCGAGCGACGACGGTTCGATCGGCTCGCTGAACGCGATCCGGATTCGCGTCGTGATGGGCGGCGGGTTCCCCATGGGCGCGTCGTAGAGGATCGCGGTGACGTAGGGCCGGAAGGTCTCGACCTGCGTCCGGAAGCGCGAAACGAACGGATCGAGCGGCTCGGTTCCGGGATCCTGATCGAGCCCGTTGCCGGCCGAATCGGCGACCGTCGTCGCGACCAGGACCCGGTACTCCCGATCGAATTCGAAGGGCGCGCTCGCGAGCATCTCGACGGAGTCGGGGGCCACGAGCGTCGTCGTGTGGTCCAGCTCGACGCCGGCCGAATCCTGCAAAGAGATGCCGGCGAGCGTCGCAGGATCGAGCGGTTCACTGAAGGCCAGGCGCACCGGCGCGTCGAGCGCGATTCCGGTTGCCTCGTCAGCGGGATCGACGAGGGTGACGCGGGGACCGACGATGTCGCCTTCAGTGAGGAAGGTGCTCGCGAACCCTTCGCGTTCCTCGGTCTTCGGATCTTGGTCGAGCCGATTGCCCAGGCGGTCGGTCACCGTGGTGTCGACGACGACGGTGTAGCGCCGGAGCAGGGCCCAGGGTTCGTCCGGACGGAAGCTCACGCGGATGTCGCCGTTGCCGAGCGTCCGTTGGCCCGGCACCGCAGCCATCGATTCGTCGAGCACCCGTACGCCGGCGATGCTGGCGGCTGCGATCGGCTCGTCGAAGTCGACGCGAACCTCGGCATCGGGCGACACCCCCTCCGCGCTGTCGGCGGGACTGACCGCCACCACCCGGGGCGGAATCCGCTCGTGGTCGGTCAGGAATCGGCTGGTGAATCCCTGACGATCCGGGGTGTCGGGGTCCTGATCCAATCGCACGTCGAAGCGATCCACGACCCAGTTGGTGATCTCGATCTCGTACTCGGTGGAGAGGGAGAGGTCGAAGGTGGGCTGGAAGCTGGCGCTCATGCTGTCGGCCGCGACGATCCGTACTCCCGCGACGGTCGCTCCCCCGACGATGCGCAGGAGGAACGTCTCGTCGTTGACCGAAGCCGGAAGGATCGGCTTGCTGAACTCGACTCCGATCGGAGGGCGCACCGCCACACCGGACGCGCCGTCCTTCGGAAGGACCGCCGTGACCATCGGTGGGATCGATTCGGGCACGGTGGTAAATCGGCTCGAAAACTCCTGATAGCCGGTTTGGCTCGCGTTTTGGTCGAGGCGCCCCCCATCCGCCGCGGTGAGCCCTGAGGTCACCCGGACGGTGTACTGCCGGAAAGTCGCGAGCGGATCGCGCGGGGTCAGGCGTGCGGTGCGATTGTCGCTGGTGAGGGTTCGGTCGACGGGCACCGGCTGTCCTCCCACTTCGAGCCGGACGGACGATTCCGTCACGGTGGCGGGATCGACCGGGGCGGAGAGCGTGACGGCCACGGTCTTGTTCACCGACACTCGCGTGGCGTTGGCGACCGGATCGACGCTCGCGACCTGAATCGTTCTCTCCACTCGGAACTCCGACTGG
>JAGQHR010000166.1 GCA_020431745.1 Candidatus Eiseniibacteriota bacterium | reverse complement strand
ATGCGGGCTGGCCAGCGCCGCCCCCGCGGTCAGGATCATCAGCGCGGCCGCCGCGGCGGCCGACCATCTCCGGGTCATCGGGAATCCCTCCTCGTGCGAAACTTTCCCTGGGTCGAGGCGCGCCTCCGGTGCGCGGCATCCGGGGACGCCAGACCAGGTACCAGTGGAATCGTTTCTCGTTCCCGTTGCAAGGACGACCCGCTAGCGATGCCGGGACGGATGGGCTTCCCGGCGTCCGCCCACCGGCTTGGTCGCGAGCTGCCGTGCGGGCTCCGGAGATCCCGTCGATACTCCGTATCGTCCTTCGGCTCGCAGCTCCAGCAGGGCATCGTCGGCCTTCCGGGTCGCCGACCAGACCTCGCGATAGAGCCCGAGGATGCGGGACGTTTCCCGCGGCGACTCCGAGACGAGCTCAATGCGGAAGGATCCCACACCCGAACGACGCAGCCGGTCGAGGTAGGGGAGCGTGCTCTGCGGACGGGCGCCGAAGACCGTGTTCCGGCATCCGACGTCCGCGATCACCGGATGCTCCTGACCGGTGCGATCCCGCAGCGCGATCCGGTGCCGATCGCAGGGCCGCCCGCAGGTGCGGAAGTCTGCTCCGTCGCTGAGAAAGGCGGCGAAGACGCAGTGCTCGGTGTGGAACACCGGCAGGTGATGGTGGAGCGGGATCTCCACGCGGCTCGGGTCGATCTGCCGGAGCAGGTTCTGGAGCTGTTCGCCGTTGAGGTCCAGTCCGGGTGTGATCCGATCGAGTCCCAGCTCGAGCAGGACGGCGATCGAGGTCGGGTTGACTCCGTTCAGCGAGACGTCTCCGATCAGCACCGGTCCGTCGCTCGCGGCATCATGGCTCGCGAGATCGGCGCTCTGAAGGCGGCGCAGCCGTTCCAGGCTCGCGAGACTCCGGACGAGCAGCGCGTCGGGCTCGCGCGCGAGGAAGTAGCTTTCGATCTTCTCTTCGCCCGGTTTCTGGATCCGCGGCAGGGCGAGGGTGACGCTCGCCCCGGAAGCCCGTGCGTCCCGGGTGGCCTCCTTGAGGCCGACCAGGTCGAGAAAGTCCAGCCCGAGCCGCCGGGAACCGCTCGACAACGCAGCTTCCATCTGGGCGCGGTCGCGGCACAGGACCAGGACGCGGTCTTCGAAACGGTCGCGGTCCGGCAACGATCGATCAGTTCCATCGGTCCCGGACTCGGTGGGGGCGGGCGTTGCGACGTCGTGGTCTTCCGCGCGCTGCACGGCCCACGCGACCGCGGAGTCGCCGGCATGTCCGGGCAGGTTCGATTCGGGCGGAGCGGCGGTCACCTTCGCGGCCATCGTCGCGGCAACGTGGCTCCGGTTCGGGGACGCGTCGTCGTCGTTCCGGCCCGGGGGCGTCGTCGGCGTCGTGCTCCGCAGGGCCTCGAGATCCGCGACCAGCGCGCGGCGGATGCGATTGAGCTCCGAAACCGGCAGGAAGAGGGTGCTCTCGAGGTCGAGATCGAGCGCGGCGAGTGCGTACCGCGTGTCTCCCAGCCGGCCGAGCTGCTCCGACAGACGCTCGCGATCCAGGGGATTCTTCTGGGCGGTCGCGAGTGGGATGGACGAGCTCGTCCGGACCGTGCGTCCCTCCGGATCGGTGGCCGCCACTTCCAGCGGTCGTCCCGCCGTTCCGCGCACCCGGATCGCGAGATCGACCGCGCGATCGGCGTGGGGGAGCCGACGACGCAGCGCCTGGAGGAGCTCCGGATGGGCGGTGCGATAGACGGGCGTTCCCGGAGGCACGTGACGGAGATCGGGTCCACCTTCCCGTGGGAACCGGATGCGAACCGTCCGCGCGGACAGCTCTTCCAGGTCCTGGATGCGTCCGCCCTGTTCGTCCTCCTCGAGAGGACTCACCGCGAGGAGGAGCCCGTCGCCGACCGCGAGCGGCGTCGCCTCGGTTCGCTCGATGACCGCCGCCAGCGTGGGCGTCGCTTCGATGCGCAGGACCCGCCCGATCTCGATGCCACGATGCGAGCGCGTGCGTCCGTCGACCAGGATCTGATGATTCACGCCGCCCAGAAAGCCTTCGCTCGCTCCGCGGGAGAATACCTGCCTGGTCTGCCACGCGAGTCCATCCAGGTCGTCCCGATCGGTCCGGCGCGCGGTCGCGCCGGGATCCGGGCCCACGATCGCCTGCCAGGCACGATCCACGGCCGATCGATAGAGCCTCGTTGCCGCGGAGACGTACTCCGGTCCTTTCATTCGCCCTTCGATTTTGACGGTCGCGATGCCGACATCGACGAGCTCGGGAATGCGCCGGTAACCCTCGAGATCGCGGGGTGAGAGCAGGTAGGCGCGATCACCCAGATCGTGGCGGCGGTCGTCGACCATCAGGTCGTAGGGAAGGCGGCAGGCCTGGGCGCACTGTCCCCGGTTCGCGCTGCGCCCGCCCCAGGCTTCGGAGGAGAGACACTGCCCCGAGTACGACACGCAAAGCGCACCGTGCACGAAGACTTCCAGCTCCATCTCCGTGGCGGCGCGGATGCGGGCGATCTCGGGGATGCTGAGCTCGCGTCCCAGAATGACGCGGCGGACCCCGAGCCGCGCCAACGGGGCGATTCCATCCGCGCTCGTGACCGTCATCTGGGTCGACGCGTGAACGGGCAGCTCCGGCGCGATGGCCCGAACCCAACGGACGACGCCGAGGTCCTGCACGATGAGCGCGTCGGCGCCGGCTCCGATGATCGCCGCGAGGGCGCGCCGCGCCGCGGACTCCTCGTCAGAGAAGACGAGCGTGTTGAAGGTGACGTACACGCGCGTGCCCCAGCGGTGGGCTTCCGTGATCGTTTCGGGCAGCTCTTCCAGCGTGAAGTTGCGGGCGCGGACCCGGGCGTTGTAGTCGGTGACCCCGAGGTAGATCGCATCGGCTCCGGCGTGGATCGCCGCCTGCAGCGCCTCCGGGCTGCCCGCAGGGGCCAGCACCTCCGGCTTGATCATGGGTGGGGCTTCGCTGGACATGTTCCCGAGCATAGGGCCCCGCCGGACGATGTGGCGAGCGAATCCGGGCACGTTCGGTGCCACGAGCTTCCGGGCCATCCGCGACCGGTCGGCGTCACGATGCGCGCGGCGCGGCCGACGCGGCAGGCCGACGTCCGATCGCCCGCGCTTCAGGTTGTTCAGGGAGCGTTCGAGGAGTACACTCTCTCCGATTTCGTAGAACCATGTAGAACCGTGTGTTCGACGGGACCCTCGAGCGCCACGACCCGCCGACGGCCGGGGTCGACGATGTCGTGGACGATCCGGCCGCACCGATCATCATTCCCTCGGCCTGCGAACCTTCGGAAGTCGCATCCGGACCGGCTTTCGAGCTCGAAGGGCCTCTGTGAACGTTCCTCGCGACGTCGGTGGAACCGCCGACGCCATACCACGCTGGAGGGGAGTCCCCGCCGTCGGGGGCCTGATCGCGCTCGTCGTGCTCGCCTACGGGCCTGCCTATGGCAGCGGCTTCATCTGGGACGACGACGCGTACGTCACGACCAACCTCACGCTCCGGAGTCTCGCCGGGTTGTGGAAGATCTGGTTCGAGCCGGGTGCGGTGCCGCAGTACTACCCCCTGGTCCACACCACGTTTTGGATCGAGCACCATCTCTGGGGATCGAACGCCGCCGGGTATCACGTCATCAACGTCCTGCTGCACGCGCTCGCGGCCGTCCTCCTCTATCGGGTCCTGAGCCGGCTCCGCTTGCCCGGAGCGTGGCTGGTCGCCGCGGTATTCGCGCTCCATCCCGTGCAGGTCGAGTCCGTCTCCTGGATCACGGAGAGGAAGAACGTGCTGTCGGGGCTGTTGTACATGGCATCGCTCCTGGCCTGGCTGCGCTGGGATCCCGCGCTGAACGGGAACGGGCGGAGCCGGGGGTACTTCGGCTCACTGGCGTTCTATCTGGGCGCACTGCTCTCCAAGACCGTCACCGCGTCGCTGCCCGCCGTCATTCTGCTGCTGCATTGGTGGAAGACGGGACGGATCGAGCGGCGCGCGGTCCGGGCGGTCGTTCCCTTCTTCGGAGTCGGTCTCTTGATGAGCGCCGTCACGATCGTGATGGAAAAGCACACCGTCGGGGCGCAGGGCGCGGACTGGGATCTGTCCTTCCTGCAGCGGCTCCTGATCGCCGGGCGCGCGCTCTGGTTCTATCTCGGGAAGCTGGTCTGGCCGTCGAATCTGACCTTCATCTACCCGCGTTGGGAGCCTTCGGGCTTCGGTGCCGCGATGGCGCTCTATCTCCTGGCTGCGGTGCTCGTCGTGGTCGCGCTGTTCCTCGCGCGGCGGAGGATCGGTCGAGGTCCGCTGGCGGCGCTGCTCTTCTTCGGGGGGACGCTCTTTCCCGCCCTCGGCTTCATCGACGTGTATCCGATGCGGTACTCCTTCGTGGCCGATCACTTCCAGTATCTGGCCTGTCTCGGTCCGATGGTGCTCGGCGTCGCTGCGGCGGTTCTGCTCGCTCCGGCTTCCTGGCGGGCGCGACCGATCGTGGGAACGGTGGTTGCCGTGGTGCTGGTGCTCGGCCTCGGGATGACGACGTGGAAGCGGGCCGAGGCGTTCCGAAGCCTCGAGTCCTTGTGGACGGATACGCTTCGGAAGAATCCCTCCGCCTGGATGGCGCATCACAACCTCGCGATGCTGCGGGAAGAGCAGGGACGCTTCGAGGAGGCGGCCCGGGAGTACCAGGCGGCGCTCGCGTTGCGTCCGGATCTCGATCAGTCGCACTACAATCTGGGGAACGTCTGGGTGCAGTTCCAGCGCTGGACCGATGCCGAGCGGGAGTATCGGGAGGCGCTCGCTCTCAATCCGGGGCTCGTGCCGGTCCACACCAACCTCGGCAACGTCCTGTACAAGACCGGACGGGTCGACGAGGCGATCGAGCACTGGCAACAGTCGCTGGAGGCGGAACCGGGGAATCACGATCTCCGCCGCAGTCTCGAGCACGCGCTCGAGCAGACGGGACGGGACGGGGAGGCCGCGCAGGAGCTCGAAGTCCTGGTTGCGCAGCAGCCGGACGATTCGCGGTTGCTGCAGAAGCTCGCCTGGATGCGCGCAACTTCTCCTCGGGTCGAGGTTCGAGACGGTCGCCATGCGCTGGAGCTATCGGAGCGGCTGATCCGCACGACGCGGGAGCCGCACCCGGTGATCCTGGATACGTACGCGGCGGCGCTTGCCGAGATCGGTCAGTTCGCGGCCGCGAGCGCGGCCCTGGAGCGCGCGTTGGCCCTGATCGGGACGACGCCCTACGACCGGACGGACGAGATCCGCGCGCGGCTCGCGCTCTACGAGGAAGGAGTCCCGTTCCGGGACCACGAACGCATCGACACGGCGGAATCCGTCGCGCGGTAACCGCGTCCATCACCCGCGGGACGCAAGCCCGCCACTTCGACCCGTCGTGAACAACTCGCTCGGCCGGATACGGCGAAAGGGTGGAGGGGGTTTTCGCCTCTCCACCCTTTCTCGGTCTGCCCGATGCCCGACGCCTGCGCCACGATGCGTGACGTTCCCGCCGACTACGCCAAGCCGCGCGCCGACTACGCCAAGCCGCGCGCCGTCGTGCTAGCGCGACTCAGCGGATCAGCTGCATCTTCCGCGTGTGCTCCCGTCCGTCGGCCAGGATCCGCGTGAAGTACACGCCCGAAGGGAGCCGCGTGCCGTGGGAGTCGGTCCCGTCCCAGGTGATCGTATGGATCCCCTTGGGTTGCTCCTCGTTCAGAAGCTGACGCACGATCCGTCCCGAGGCGTCCAGCACATCCACCTGCACCGGGCTGGCCGAGTACAAGGTGTAGTCGAGCCGGGTGATTCCGCCGAACGGGTTCGGCGTCGGAGCCCCCAGCGCGACCGGCAGCACGGCATGTCCGTTCTCGCCCACGTCGGTCGTGGTGTCGATGACGTTCTGATAGAGCGCCGGCGCCGCGTCCGCGTTGTTCCGGAGATCGGTCAGGTTCGATCCGCAGAGGAGCGCGAAGGCCGCCTTGGCCTCGCCACCCGGGGGAATCGAGAAGTTGCCGGTCGCGATCATGAGCGCGATGTCGTCCGGACCGATCGTGGTCTGGGCGAAGCCGCCGCTCATCCAGGCCGTCTTGTTGGCGTCGGTGAAGTCCTCCGCCGGGGTCGCCGTGCTGGCCTTGAGCGCCCGCATCGCGACCGCGCCCTCGACGTTCAGCACCGCCAAACCGTAGACCGACGTCGTGTTCGGCGTGGTGACGTACGCCAGGCTGCGCGCCGCGTCGTAGTTGACGCTGTTGAGGGAGTACTGGTTGTTGAAGTCGACGTCCTGGAACATGCCCGCGCGCATGTTGTTGAGCGTCGAGCCGGTCGTGTTCTTCATCACGTACTGGCAGATCACGAAGTCCTCGTTGCCGGCGGCATCGTCGGCGAAGAAGTTCGACGTGATTTCCAGTCCGTAGGGGGACTCGGCGCGGCTGTCGTCGAAGACAGCGGTCGCTTCCTGTGCCACCACGGAACCGGGCACGCTGACGAAGAGCGGGCTGGCCTGCTGGAAGTCGGCATCACCGCCCGGGGCCGGCTCGGCGATCTCTTCACGGAAGTTGTCCGAGACGGGACCGTTGACCTGTGCCACTGCGAACGAGCTTTCCCAGACGTGCTGGGCCGCTCCCAACGGGGTCCACTGGAACGAGTCGCCGACCTTGCCGCCGGAGCCCGTGAACGCGGTGTTGCCCTTGTTGGTGACGGTCAGGAGCGCGCTCGCCGAATTGAGCGTGGAGGCGGCCACCTTCTGGCCGTTCTTGTACAGGACGCGCGCGCCGCGCTTGTCGTCCGGGTGGAGGCTGGCGCGTGTGGAGTCGCACGGAGAGATCGCGAAGTACATCGTCGCGAACACGTTCACCGAGTGACCGAGCCCGAGGAAGTGGCCCATCT
>JAGQHR010000165.1 GCA_020431745.1 Candidatus Eiseniibacteriota bacterium | reverse complement strand
GATTCGCAATGATGGAGCGCAGCTGATCGCGAAGGCGCTGCTTCACCTTGTGGACTGCGTCGCGGGTCATCCCGCGGGAGGCCGCGACTTCCTGGACGGAGAGCCCGTCGAGAAGGTCCTGGAACACGGCGAGCGTACGCGGATCGTGAGCCTGACGAATCGAGGCGAGGGCTCGGCGCAGATGATGGAGCCGCCACTCCTCTTCCCACACCTCGTCCCAGTCGTCCTCGCAGGCGATAGTGGGCTCGACGCCGTCGTTCACGCGCAAGACGAGTCGCGTGCCGGTCTGCCGCGATCGAAAGCGAACGATCGCGTTCCGGACGGCCCGGCCGAGGTAGCCGCGGAACCGGCCGCGCTCGGGGCGAAACTCGAAGTGGGGCATGCTGCGTACGAGGCCGAGCAGCACCATTTGCCGCACGTCCTCTCCGTCCGCGGTGTCGAGTCCCAGGCGACGGGTCGAGCGGAGGATGAGGTCGCCGTAGAGCCGATCGAACTCAGCCCACGCAGCATCGTCGTGCGGGTCACGGAGACGGATGAGGAGGGATGCACGGGTCGTGCTCCATTGCATGGCGGGCCATCCGTAGGTCGAGACGTGGGTCGTCGTCCTGGCGCCGGATCCACGAGGGAGATCCGTGGGTGCGTATCCCGGCGCACCGTGCGGCAAGCGCGCCGCACACAAAAAGTGTAACGAGCCGGTGGGTGCGATGTCAAAAGCAGAAGCACGAGCTGGAGACGAGATTCGATCGTGATCTCGGAAAAGAGAACCGTTCCCGTGTCCATGTCCCGGGTGGCCTCGTCTATCGCCATGTGGCCGGGGGAAGACCCACTGGTGGTAGCGGCTCTGATGCGAGTCCGGGCGAGATTCCGGGGTGCTGCCCCCGCTCTGCTCGGGCGGGAGTCGAAGGAGGCAAGATGAGAGCGATGCTGCGTCTGGGGATCCTCAGTGCCGTGCTGGCGGCCGCGGGGCCCGGATATGCGCAGGACGTAGTCACGATCACGGAGGTGATCGACGGAGGGTCCGGCGGTCTCGCCGTCGACACCGGCGGAAACATCTATATTGGGGATTTCGGACCCGATCTGGGCGGACACGGAACCCGCGTGTTCAAGGTGACGCCCGATGGGACGGTCAGCGTTTTTGCGGATGGATTCGACGGTGCGTCCGGCAATGACTTCGATTCGCAGGGGAACCTCTTTCAGTCGAACATCAACGCCTGGCGGATCGACAAGATTGCGCCTGATGGCACGGTCGCGCCGTTCACGAACGTCGGGATCATTGCCCCTGTCGGAATCGCGATCGACGATGCGGACACGCTCTATGTCTGCAACTGTGGAACGCACAACATCCGAAAAATCGCGCCGGACGGGACCTCCAGTTTTTACGTGGGGAGCCCCCTGTTTGCATGCCCCAACGGGATCACGATGGACGATGACCACAATCTCTACGTGGCCAATTTCCAGGACGGAAACCTCATCAAGATCACTCCGGACCGCACCGTGAGTCTGTTCGCGACGATTCCGGGAAACAACAACGGACACGTCAGCTATCACAACGGGCTGCTCTATGTGGTGGCGCGTGGTGCGAATCAGATCTACTCGGTGACTCTGGATGGGACGGTGCGTCTCGTTGCAGGCTCCGGAGAACGGGGGAACGCGGACGGGTCGCTCCTGGAGGCACAGTTTTCGTTGCCGAACGACGTGGTTCCCGATCCGTCCGGACGCTATCTCTACGTCAACGACGTAGTGGGGGGGATGGCGCAGAACGACACCGCTCCGATGGTGCTGCGTCGGATCGATCTCGAGGCCGTTGCCGATGCCCCCGAGGCGCCTGTCGAGACCGGCTCGTGGCCGCTACAGATCGATGCCGTGCGCCCCAACCCTTTCGGGTCATCGGTCACGATCTCGTTTTCGTTGACGGAAACCATGCCGGTGCTGGCGACGATCCACGATGTCCAGGGCCGGCAGGTACGTCGCGTGATGGATCAGTCTCTGGACGCGGGGGCGCACCAGCTGGTCTGGTCCGGGATCGATGACAGCGATCAGCCGGTGGGGCCGGGCGTGTACTTCTATCGCTTCCGGACACCGGACCGCACGCAGAGCGGACGCATCCAGCTCGTCCGCTGAGTTGGGGTCAGCGCGGCTCGCGGTGAGTCCAGATTGCTCGCGATGAGCGCGGGCTTTGGACTCGTCCTTGTAGAGCGGGCCGAGCGCCATCCCGCCGTGCTGCATGAACTCGCGTGCTCCGGAGAGCGGGAGGCGCGGACGGTCCGGAGGCACAGGACGGCGAGGACGAACGGAGGATGCCCCCAGGGCGGGAGTCGTCGCCTCGGTTCCGGTCGGCTCCGTGGGCTCGCCGGATCATTGCGATCGACGCGTGTTTGTGGAGGCTGCTAGGGTCGGGTTCGAGGTCCGGTCCCTGACGCCATCGCAAACAGGAGAACCCCCATGCGTCGCGAGATCATCGAGCTCTACGATCGGTACACCCACAGTTTGTTGGACCGCCGGACGTTTCTGGAGAGTCTGGCGGTGTGGGCAGGAGGGGCGGCTGCGGCGCAGGCGCTCCTTCCGCTGTTGGAGAACGACTACGCCAGCGCTGCGATGGTTGCCGAGGACGATCCGCGCATCGACGCGTCCTTCGTGACCTATCCCGGTGCCGGAATGGAGATGCGTGGGTACCTCGCGATTCCGAAAGCTGGTGCGGCCGGCGGAGCCGGGGCGGAGGGCTCGGCCGCGGGTGAGATGGCGACGGGTGGCGGGCGGGCGGACGAGCCGGCGACGGGCGGTTCTGTGGACGGCGGAGCGAAGGTGCCGGCTGTCGTCGTGATCCACGAGAATCGCGGACTCAATCCACACATCCAGGATGTCGTGCGACGCTTGGCTGCGGTTGGGTATCTCGCGCTCGGTCCCGACGCGTTGACCGCCAGTGGAGGAACGCCCGCGGACGAAGATCAAGCGCGCGAGGAGATCTCGAAGCTGGATGCGGTAAAGACCCGTGAGAACTTCGTCCGTTCGGTCGCGTGGCTGCAGCAGCACCCCCGTTCTTCGGGCAAGGTGGGATGTGTTGGATTCTGCTGGGGTGGCGCGATGGCGAACCAGCTCGCCGTGCACGTTCCCGAGCTGTCCGCCGCCGTGGCATTCTATGGGCGGGTGCCGGTTCTCGAGGACGTTCCGAAGATCCATGCTCCGCTCCTGCTGCACTACGCGGGTCGCGACGAGCGAATCAACGCCGATGTCCCGGCCTACCGTGCGGCGCTGGAGAAGGCGAAGAAGGAGTTCGCGATCTACATGTACGACGACGTAGACCACGCCTTCCACAACGACACCAACGCCGCCCGCTACAACGAGGCTGCCGCGAAGCTGGCCTGGTCCCGAACTCTCGAGTTCTTCGCAAGCAAACTGACCTGATCGGCTGCGACGCCCCACGCGCGGGGCGGTCGGCGCCTTGATGCCGGAATCACTCCCGTTGCGGGACTGGTCGGCGCTTGCGTGCCGGAATCGCTCCCGTTGCGGGACTGATTGGTGCTTGGGTGCCGGAATCGCTCCCGGAGCGGGACTAGTCGGCGTTTCGGTACCGGGATCACTCCCGGTGCGGGAGCGGCAGCTTGCGTAGCGAGGATCGGGCTCGTTCGGAAACGTCTGCGCGAGATTCTCCGTCACAGGTCCGTGAAGATCGGATAGTTGCCTCTACGTCGTTTCCTGTGTTCGCGCTCTCTCTCCTGCTATCCCCCGATCGGGTGATGCACTCGCCTCCACAGCGGGGAGTAGGCTTACCCCCTGCACAGGGGTCACACGACGGGAGGAAGACTCTCATGACCACACTTCCGCGACCCGCGCCCGCCTTTTCCACGGCCCTGACCTCCACTCGGTCGTTCGCCGTGGTCCGGGTCCTGACGCCGATCCGGACACCGATCCTGACACCGATCCTGACGCCGATCCGGAGTCTGATCCGGACTCCGATCCTGACTCCAACCCCAACCTCGATCCTGACCTCGGTCCTGACCTTGGCCTTCACCTCGACCCTGACCCCGATCTTGACCTTCGCCTTCGCCTTCACCTTCACCTCGACCCTGATCCTGACCCTGGGTCTCGCACAGGACGCCTGCGCGCAGCAGTTCGAGGTTTTGGATCTCGGCGCCGGAGGTTCGACGAATCAAACCTGGGGGATCAGCCCGAACGGTTTCGTCGCCGGTTACTCCAGCATCGGGGCCCGCGACGAGGGCTTCGTCTACGACGGAGAGGACGCGGTGTTCGTCGGGATTCCTCCGGGGACATCGCGTTCGGACATGTTGAGCGTGAACACGCTGGGAGAAGCGGTCGGCAAGTCCGGAACGACGAACGAGAGCGGACAGGCGATTCTCTGGCACTCTGGTGGACCGCTCGAGAGTCTGGGGACGTTGGGCGGGAACCGGTCGGCCGCGCTCTCGATCAACGAGCTCTCGCAAATCGTCGGCTGGTCCCAGCTGTCCGGGAACACCGAATCGCGTCCGTTCCTCTACGACGCTCAGATGACGGCGTTGCCGCTGCTGGGCGGCACGCAAGGGCAGGCGGAGTGGATCAACGACGCGGGGCAGGTCGTCGGGACCTCGACGACGGACGACGATGGGCTGCAGCAGTTCGCGGTCCTGTGGGAGAACGACGGTGTCACCCGGCTGCCACCCGTCTTTCCCGGTCAGAACAACCTCGCGAGCTACATCCACGACAATGGCGACATCGCAGGAAGCGTCCGTATCCCTGGTCCATCCGGATTCGTGCGCCGCGCGGCGATCTGGCGAGACGGGGAGGTGTACCTCACCCTCGGCACTTTGGCGGACGGCTCTCCGCAGGAACCCTTCGCGACGAGCTGGGCGTCGGGAGTCAACGCGTCCGGCGACGTCGTCGGGATGTCCGTGGATGCACAGGGCAGCCTGGTGCCGTTCCTCTATCAGAACGGGGAGATGCAGCGGCTGCAGGACCTGGTGCCGACGCCGTGGGTGCTGACGTTTTTGGGATCCGGTGCGATCAACGATGCCGGTCAGATCGCCGTCAGCGGATTCCAACCGGGGCAGAGTGGAAGTCGAGCCCTGCTGTTGACTCCGTCGACGACCGGCGTCGAGACACCACCAACGCAATCCCCTTCGCGAAACGAGCTCGTCACGATCTCGGTGCGAGGCTCCCGCATCGTCTACTCGTTGGCCGAACGAGCCCGGGTGCGTCTCACGGTGCATGACGTGCAGGGGCGTCTGGTCTCGACGCTCGTCGAGCGAACGGAGGACGCGGGATCGCATGAGCTCCGATGGAGAGAACGACTGCGCAGCTCGGGCGATGCCAGTGTCGTTGCGTCCGGTGTGTACTTCGTCCGACTGGAGACCGATCTGGGAGGTGGCACGGTTCGTCTCGTCGTTCTTTCGTGATCCACGAAATGCGATCCGGTTGCGCGGTGGCGGTGCAATGTCACCGGCCACTTGCTCCCGAAGGGGGGGGCAGGCTCGGCTCAGGAGGCAGGTCGGTCTTGGCCCAAACCTGCCCGCTCCCCTGGGCTGCAGGTAGCGTCCGAAGAACGCGAAGGGATCGCGTATCCCTTCCGGACTGCGGTCGTCGAGCTCAAGGTAGGACGATGAGCTTCGTCGTTCCCAAACGTCGATTCGCCGAGGCTGCAGGGGAGTTGGGCGTGTCGGTACCAAGCGCGAACACATGGGACGCGGCGGTACTCGGCGTGCCGGCGGCAGGCACGGTGGCGTGGGGTGCAGTGGATCTCGACAAGTCGACGTCGAGTGCCGTGGCTTGGGGTGCAGCGGATCTCGACAAGTTGGCACCGAGTGCCGTGGCGTGGGGCGCGGCAGGGATCGGCGCATCGGTACTGCGCGAGATGGCGTTGATCGCGGCCGCGTTGGGCGCCGTGGCGTCGATTGCTCCGGCAGCGCGCGCCACCGCGTCGAACGCGACGGAATCGAGCGTGACGTAGTAGACGCCGGCGGGCAACGCATCGATGCTCCAGGTGATCTCTCCGGTCCCGTCGGGCAGACGGGTTTCGGTGCTGCGCCGTAGCAACCGTCCGCCGGTGTCGTAGAGTCCCAACCGGACGCTCGCGGATCGGGACAGAGTGAGCGACAGCTGCAGATCGGCGCCGGCGCGGACCGGATTGGGCACCGGCACGAACCGCGAAACGATCCCCGGTAACGGCACATCCTGCGGAATGGACGAGGTTGCCGGTGTGTCGTTGGCGATCGCGGTGACGGTGAGCTGATTGATCGCGCCCTGCCACGTCCAGTTCACGCCGTCGGGTGAGGTCGCCACTTCTCCGGTGCCGGTCGCCGCGACCAACGCACGGTCGATCTCCGTGAGGGCGGTCGTTCCTACCTGCGACAGAGTACCCACCGGGATCCACGTCACGCCGAGATCCGTGCTCCTCGAAGTGTCCCCGGTGCCGGTGATGACGAACAGACCGTCTCCCGTCGCGCGAAGACCCACGGCATCGGATACGGTGTCGAAGCCGACCGCGGACCACCCGGTCCCACCGTCATCGCTGCGAAAGACGGTGCCGGCCCGAGTCAACGCGTAGAAGCTGCCCGCTTCGTCGATGGAGAGGCTGACGCAATCGCTCGCCGGCAGGACCGCGATTGCCGAGAAGCTGACGCCGGCATCCGAAGATCGCCAAACGGTGCCGGAGCGGGTCAACACGGGGAGGTCGCCACCCGGCTGCATCAGGACGTCGACAGCGTCGGAAGCGGTGACGGTACCGACCGCGGTCCAGGTCGTGCCGGCGTCCGTGGAGTGGAAGATCGTCCCGCTCATGGTGGCGAGATAGAGATCCGAGGAGCTACTGCCGGCCACGAGGCCGACGGCATCGGACACCGGAAGCGTCGCGCGCACCGACCAGGACTGACCGCCGTCGTTGGATGCGAAGATCTCACCGGTG
>JAGQHR010000164.1 GCA_020431745.1 Candidatus Eiseniibacteriota bacterium | reverse complement strand
CATGGCGAGCTTCTCCTTTCGGGATGGAATCGTCCTGCGAATCAGCGCGAAGCCGTGGGCGATGAACGCAGGTACGGGGTTCGGAAGCGAGATCGGCGGAGTCGGATCCGGTGCCACCTTGCGCGGTGGAGCGGAGTCGGCTGTCCCACCGGACGCCCCCGGCCACCGGTACTGCTTGCCGGGGAGCAGACGGTCGATGACCGGAACCAGCGGGGCGCAGCAAACGAGCGACCACAGCAAACCGTTGGGCTTGAAGAGTGCGAAGTGGACGATGCCCGCGCCCGTTGCGACCAACGCCGCGTAGACGAATCGGCCGGGTCGGGAGTCGGGAGTCGTCCGCGGATCGGAGATCATGTAGAAGGCGAACAGCAGGAGTGCCCCGCTCTGGAGCTGATGGAGCGGGATGGTCCAGGGATCGCCCAACCAGAGTGCCCGCCCGAACAGGATCGCGGCGTAGGAGGCAAGGAAGGCGTAGGTGACGTCGCTGCGCTCGGCGCGGTAGACCACCAATCCGCCGAGGCCGGCGATCGCGAATCCGAGATAGGCGGCGCTACCCCATTGTCCGGGGGAGACCCAGGCGCGATCCGTGAGCAGGATGAGAACGACGAGCGCGAGGTTGGTGGGATTGAAGACGTGCTTGCCGCCGCGCCGGATCGCGAACTTGCTCGCGATCGCGATGATCGCACCGGCAATGGCCAGCGTTGGGGACTGGGTTCGGAGGAGGAGGCAGAGCGAGAGCCCCGAAATGAGGGGGCTCCGTGGATCGAACGCAGGGAGCTTCCAGACCCGCGTGCAGATCCATTGGGTCAAGAGTGCGGTGCCGAGGATCAGTCCCACCCGGTCCAGCGAGACGGGCAGGTTCAGCGCGGTGATTCCATAGAGGAGAAGGAATGCGAGCACGCCGATCTGGTAGTGGCGCGGATCCGTCTTGAGCCGGTGGAATGTTCGGTTCATCGCTTGTGACCTCCAGCTGACCATCGGGTGTCGGCGTGCCTGGGACGGTCCGGCCCGCTTCCCCGCTTACACCCTTGGTCGACCGTGCCATTCTCCCTAGCATACGAGTGCGCCGCCGGCCGGGCGGATCATGGCGGCGGGTGGCCGTTTGTCGCAGACGAAGGCCCGTCGACGCAGCAGCAGGATTCCAGCACGGGGAGGACGATGCAAGGCAATCGGGCCAAGATCCGCCGCGCTTCCAGCGTGATCGTGACCCGGGGGGCGAACGACTCCCGGGTCTACCTTGCGCGACGGGCCCCCCAGCTCCGCTTCTTCGGTGGTTACTGGGCGTTCGTGGGCGGTGGGGTCGCGCCGGAGGATGCGACGATCGCCGATCGCCTCGAAACGTCGGCAGGGCCGGAGGATCCGGCGTTCGCGGTGGCCGCCGTTCGCGAGTTGTTGGAGGAGCTGGGCCTCGACCTCGGCACGCCACCCCTCACGGCCGCCGATCGGGACGCCCTCCGGCGTGACCTGTTGAACGAATCCTTCGCTTTCCCCGACCCTCCCCGTCTCGAGGGCGTCCTCTCGCAGAACCTCCTCCAGCCGATCGTGCGACTGCTGACGCCGGCGTACCACCCGATCCGGTTCGACACGCAGTTCTACCGGCTCGATTGGTCCCGGGCGGAGCTTCCCGAGCCCTCGATCTGGCCGGGCGAGCTGGTGGACGGCGCGTGGCGTGAACCCGCCGAATGGTTGGACCTCTGGCGTCGCGGGGAGATTCTGATCGCCCCGCCCGTGCTGTTCATTCTGCACTCCGCCGTGGCTTTTGGATGGGACGAGGGCCTGCACCGGCTCCTGGAACTGGAAGAGGAACTGGGTGGCGGGCGGATCCATGTGATCTTCTGCAATCCGGCGGCGCAGTTGCTGCCCGTGCGGACCCCGACGATTCCGCCGGCGACCCACACCAACGTCTATCTCGTGGGAAGCGACCCCGCGTATCTGGTGGATCCCGCGAGCCCGTACGAGGACGAGCAGGATCGCCTCATCTCTGCGTTGGAACGCTCGTGGGAGTCCGGGCTGGTTCCGCAACGGAGATTGCGGGCGATCCTCCTGACCCATCATCATCCCGATCACATCGGTGCCGTCGAGCGATGTCGTTCGCACTTCTCGGTGCCGGTCTGGGCCCATGCCGCGACGGCGGCCGAGCTGCACGGGAAGATCGCGATCGATCGGCTCCTGGGCGATGGGGACGTCCTGCCGCTCGGCGTCGGTCCGGATGGCCGCGCGGGATGGGAGCTGGAGGTGATTCTGACCCCGGGGCACGCCGCCGGGCACTTGTGCTTCTTCGAACGTCGATACGGATCGCTGCTGGCCGGAGACATGATCTCCACGCTGTCGAGCATCTTGGTTCGTACGAGCGACGGCGACATGACCGAGTACGTGCGGTCGCTTCAGCGGATCGCCGCGCTCCCGGTGCAGATCGTGTATCCGGCGCACGGGCCGGCGGACGCCCGGGGAGCGGCGGTTCTGAACGACCAGCTGGAGCACCGGCGGTCCCGGGAGTCGGCGATTCTGGCCGCGATCGAGCGCGGAGCCCACGACTTCGATACCGTCGTGCAGATGGTGTACCAGGACGTTCCGGAGGCGATGCATCGTTTCGCCGCGCAGAGCGTGGAGGCCGTGTGCGCGAAGCTCGCGCGCGAGGGCCGCATCCGGTTGACGGGTTCGGAGATCGGTCCCCTGGGTGGACCGACCGCAACCCCAGAATAGGAGGCAGAATGAACCACCCACGTACCGTGCAGCTGGTTGGCATCGGAATGCTCCTCTTCCTGATGGGGTGTGCGGGCGCCACGAAACAGCGATCCGGTGGGGAAGCCGGACTTCTCGGAACCTGGAAGGTCGACTTGCGCCCGACTCCTGATGCCGAGCCCTACTATCAGGAGTTCATCGTGGAACAGATCGAGGATGGGACGTTCCGCGGGTCCTTCTATCACACACCGGTCGAGAACGCTCGCCTCAACACGGATTGGGGCGAAGTGCACTTCGCGTTCACGACCGCGGACAACTCGGGCGCGTACAACACCAGCGGTGTCCTTCGGGACGGCATCCTTCACGGCACCACGCACTCTTTGGCGCGCGGTTTTCTGGCGGTTTGGACCGCGGAACGAGTCGCGCTGGACGCTCCGTGAGCTGAGCTCGCTGAAGGGTTCGGGGGGCGTGCGCCTCCGCCCCTGACCCGACGCTACGACCAGAAACTCCTGGAATCGTGTTCGGTCTCGGCCCTCCAGGCGTTGGTGCGGGTGCCAGAGCCGATGTCGCTCCCACAAACGGATCTCGGGGGGGCAGGAAACGGCTTTGGGTGGTGCATTCACCCTGGAGGCTTCCCGATGATGCGATTCCACCCGTCTGACGCGCGCCGCGACACCGGATCGACCTTGTGGCGGACCGTCCTGGCTCATGCCGGGCTCTGTCTGGCTCTGTTCATGCTCGGCCGCGATGCGGCCCAGGCATCTCCCGGCATCGGTCACGACGAGCCCACGATCGGGCAGGACGGAACGACCAAGCCCGTTCCATCGGAGACCGGGTCGCTGCTCCCCGTTTTCCCCGAGGGCGATCGACAGCTCCTCGGGGAGCTGGAGATCGCCAAACGAAAGGACGAAGCGGTCGAGGTGCGAGACCTGCAGCGTCGTTTGGGTTGGACGGAATCCTCGGCGGGCGAGACGGGCACCGAGCCGGTCGTTCTGCGGCGGATGGCCGGAGTTGCGGGATCTCCGGGAGGACCGGATCCGCTGGTGTATGACCAACGGGTGAGCGAACCGGCCTGGTCAACGATCGAGCCTTGCGTCGCGTCCCGGGCCGACGGAACGCTCTATTGCGTGGCCATCGATGTCGGTGGGAACTTCGTCGACGTCTACCGGTCTACGAACGACGGCTACGGTTGGGTCTACGAATTCAGCCTCGTCGCGGCCATCCCCCGCAATCCCTCGATCGTGATCGGCGAGGGCAACACCAACCGGCTCGTGATCGCGTATGAAAGCGACCGCGGCGGACCGACATCGTCCATCCGGGTGTTTTGGCACGACCTGGACACGCTGGAGAACGGCGCGGTCACGGTCCAGTCGCAGCCGTTCGGCACGCTCGCTCGGCCCCGCATCTGTGTCGACAGTCCGGAGTACGGCTACTGGTATCCCTACCTCACGTGGACACAGGGTGTGCTGGGAGTCGGTGAGGTCGAGTCGGTCCAGTTCAGCCGCTCCCTCGATTTCGGCGCGACCTTCGAAGCGCCTCGATCCATCGAAGGTGGACTTCCTTCCGGGACCCAATGCGATGTCGACTTCGGCGGATCGTTGCTCAACCTGGTCTACAGCAAGCCGAGTCCGTCCGGAGATCGGGACATCGTCTTGCGGCGGAGCGCGGATTTCGGGGCCACTTTCGATGCCGGTACCGCCATCGTCGCGTCGCCGTATGACGAATTCGAACCTCGGGTCGCCAGCACTGCTTCGGGCGGCCTCACCGCCATCGTGTTCACCAAGCGCTATTCCGCCTCGAACACCGACATCGAGTCGATGGTCACGACCGATGGTTCGATCTGGACCCTGAGCTACTTGCCGTTCACTTCGGACGACGAGGGGATGCCGGACATCGCCGCGAACTTCAGCGGCGAAGGCATCCATGCGGTGTTTCTACGCGGGGACCAGCTGCGCTCGAGCACAGTGGGAACGTCGAAAACGTGGATGCCGGGTCGTGCGGTCAATGAGGGGAGCTTGGATCCCAGCTACGCTCCTGCGGTGGCCACGACGCCCGCCCGGACGCAGGAGGCGGCGGTCGTTTGGACGCAACAGACTCCGGACGGGGCACGGATCCTCTTCGACGCGGAATACCCGGTCGGCGGCTTCGACATCGTCGTCGCCGACTCGCAGCTCGAAGCGGCCGTGGCTTCCCTGGCCGCGTGGAAGGAGTCGATCGGCTATCGCGTGTCGGTGATCTCTGTCCCCACGATCTTCGAGATCTACGGGACGGGAGACGACGCAGAGCGCATCTACGCGTATCTCGCCGATCGCAGCGCCGATGTCCGGCACGTCCTGCTGGTCGGAGACGTGGACTTGCTTCCGATGCGCATGCTCTATCCCAGCGACACGCGCCCCGCCTATGGTTCCGACTTCTACTACGCCGACGCAGGCAATCTGAACTGGGATCACGATCTCGATGGCCGCTGGGGCGAGTTCGTGGATGACGCCCTCGATCCGAATCCGGATCTGATCGTAGGACGGGCGCCGTTCGACGATCCGGCGGATGTCCAGGCCTTCTGCAGCGGAGTGATCGCGTTCGAGCAGGCCACCGGTGCTTGGAAGCGGGATGTTCTGCTCGCGAACGGATTCCTCGACCATGTCGAAGGTTGGGCGGGGGATCCGGTCACCGACACGGCATATGCCTCCGAGCGAATCATCGGCGATGTCCTCGCGCCCCGAGGTTGGGGCTCGGCGACCCTCTACGAGAAAATCGGGATCTCGACGTCTCCATTCTCCTGCGACGCGGATCTCCTGCAGGCGAACTTCCTGTCGCGAATCGGTTGGGGTCGACATGGACTCGTCAGCACGAACGCGCACGGGGAACCGGGGTCGAAGGCGGGCCTCCAGTGGATGAGCGACATCAACGGAAACTTCGTCCGGGATCTTCCCGAGGAGTCGCGCTACAACTCCTTCAGCAATTGGGGCGACATCGCCGCTCATCCGGCTGCGGGGGCGGTCTGTCTCTGGGGGTGCTCGACCGGAGTCGTCTTCGGCGACTTCGCGGGATTCGCCGGGTCCCCCTTGCGCTCGCGCTATCTGATCCGGACTCCCAGATCCAACACGATGATGAAGGAGTACCTCCGCCACGGTGCCGGCGCGGTCGTCGCCTCGACCGCGGGTGCGGACTACTCGCCCGGTTGGACGCAGCCCGGCGACGGGAGGATCCAGTCGCTCAGCTACTACTTCTTCGAACAGCTCGGCGAAGGTCCGCGTCGCATCGGGGATGCCTTCTACGCCGCCAGCGTCAAGTATGCGAGCGTTCACGGCCTTGCCCGAGGGCTGCGAGTTTTCCACGTTTTCGGGGATCCGACCCTCTCGGTCGACGACATCACCCTGCCGCCGGGATCGAGGGAGAGCGCGTTACTGTCGTGGCAAGCTCGGATCGCGCCGACCGTCTCCATTTCCGATAGGCGTCGCACGGACTCGTTCGAGGCCACGTCGCGTGAGCCCGCTTCGCCCGGGCCGGTTCCGCAGGGAGGCGAAATGCCGCCGCTGGTGTGGGATCAGGTGACGCGTCCTGCGGAAAGCATCGCGATCCTGTCCCTCGAGCGGGTCGGCGATGTCCTCCTGGCAGGTGGTATTCGTCGAGGAGCGACCGGGAACCAGGGCACCATCTTCCGCTCGACGGATCAGGGTGATTCGTGGGTCCCGCAGGATTTTCCGGGCGTCGCCTCGATTCGCGTCGTCGAGCGGACCGGAAGCGGGCGTCTCGTCGCCGGTGGGATGGGAGAGGACCCCGGAGGAAACCCGGCGGGAGTCGTGTTTACCTCCGATGACGACGGCGCCACGTGGGATGCGCGTCTGGTCTCCGCCTCATGCATCATCACGGACGTGACCGAACGAGGCAGCGGGGAGCTCTTCGCGGTGACGACCTGGAACGGTCGGATCTTCCGTTCGACAGACGATGGATCGAACTGGACGCAGGTCGCGGCGCTCGGTGTCGATGTCGGCATCGCTGCGATCACCGCCGCGGACGAGAGATTGCTCGTCGCGCTCGACGCTCCGGTGGGACTGGCGCCGGTCCTCTACTCGGATGACGGCGTCGCATGGAGTCCCCCCCTGGGCGGCCTGGCCGACGTCGATGCGGCCCACGATGTCCTGGTGGCGCCAGGAGAAGTCTACGCCGGCGTGGAGGGAAGCGACGGGGTAGGCGCCGTCTACCGCTCGACGGA
>JAGQHR010000163.1 GCA_020431745.1 Candidatus Eiseniibacteriota bacterium | reverse complement strand
AGTACCGGCAAGCGGTCGATCTGGTGATCGCTTCGGGCGCCTCCCGTGCGGCGCGTATCGCGGTCGATCTGCTGGCGCTCGCTCGGTCTCCTCTGGTGGTGGAGGATCTCCAGCACGCTGCGGGCGAGGAATTCCGCCCGGAGGTCCGGGGCGCGATGGTCCGCCTCCGCGCGGAGCTGCTCGCCAAGGCTCCCGAGGCCAGGACGGAAGGACTCCGGGTGCGATCGCTGCAGGACCAGATGCGACGGCTCGACCGTCTCCTCCTGGAGGGGCCGACCAAGCCACCCATGTTGGTTCGTCGCGCGATGGCGAATCGGAGCCTCGCACGTTGGCTTCCCGGTCTCGGTACACGGGAAGTGGTCTTCTTCGACCGGGGGACGCCGTGGCGTGCCTTCGTGATTCGCCCGAACGGAGAGGTCGTCCACGTCGAGCTCCCGTTCGCTCAGGGCGCGCTCGCCGAATCGTGGCTCGCCCTGCGGACGAACTTCGACATCGCGAGCCGATCCCCGGCGGCGCATCGCTCCGGCTTCATCGACCGGACGACGGAATCGTGTCTCCACCATCTTGGACAATTGCGCCGCGCACTTTGGGATCCACTCCCTCTCACCCACGAGCGGATCGTAGTCGTCCCGATCGGCGAGCTGCACGGTGTCCCGTTGGAAGCTCTGGGAGACGAGGCCGGACACATCGTGTCGCGCACGCCGCATCCGGCGCTCCTCTCACGTGGACGTTCCCACCGTCCTCGTCGCGCCCTCGTGCTCGCGGGAGAGGACGCGGAGATGGAGGCCGAAGCGAGGGAAGCCGCATCCATCCTGGAACAGACCGGCTGGACGGTTGTCCGCAGTGATCACGTCGACGTCGAGATGGCTCGCGGCGGCGCAATCGGACTCCTGCACGTGGCCGCTCACGGGACGTTCCATCGGGAAGGATGGCTGTTCTCCGGAATCGACCTGCCGCACGGCCGGCTCTACTTCGAGGACCTTAGGCGGACCCGCCTTCGCGACGCCCTCATCCTCCTGACCAGCTGCGACTCCGGACGGGTCGACTCGCTTCCCGGGTCGAACGTCGAAGGCTGGATCACGGCCGGACTGTCGGCCGGCGCCCGCGAGCTCGTCCTGGCCGGCTGGAAGATCGACGGAGGGAACGCCCGAAGGTTCGCCCACGAGTTCCACCGGAGATGGAACGGGGCGGCCGACGCGGCCCCTGCCGTTGCGTTCGGACGCGCGTCGCTGCGGGCGCGTCACCCGCACCCGCATGGCTGGGCAGGCTACATGGTTGCGGGATAGTCAGCTAGCCGGGACCTCCCTCCAGGGCCTATCGGGCACACGTCCCACCGCGCCCCGATCCCTGTCCCCGTCCCCGTCCCGTTTCCCATGCCCCGTGTCCCCCTCCCCCGTTCCCTGTGCCTCCCGGACCTGAGCCGCCTCCCGGAAACCGACTCGCACTCTTTTGGGATTGCCTGTCCCCTGCCGGCCGCGTTTCGGGTCTTGCTCCATGAGAGTCCTCCGCGGAGGACTGGCGCCCGCCGACGGTGAACGACACCGGTGGCCGGGCGACACAAGGCTTCCATTTCAGTTCAGAGGTCTCCAGGAGGTTTGCTTTCATGTCCAGCTCCCACGGCTGTTCCCCACTGCGGAGGTCGCGCCGGAGCGGCGCCGCTTCCAGCTCCCAAACGTGTCTCCTGACCGGAATGGCCCTGCTCGCGTGGGCAATCGGCGGTTTCCTGACGACACCCGTCGCGCAGGCCCACCTGTCGATCATCCGCCAAGGGAACGAAAGCGCCGGCACCCGCGAGGAGGGCGACCAAATGGGCTCGGCCATCACGACCGGTGACTTCAATGGCGATGGGTACGACGATGTCGCGATCGGTGCCCCTCGTGAGGCGATCGGCACCAATCTCAACGCCGGATCGGTCACGGTCAACTGGGGCTCCCAGTATGGAACGACCCACGAGGGCGCCGTCTTCATCACCGCCCAGTCCATTGGCCAGACCGTCCGCCCCGATGCGGAATTCGGGTTCGCGCTCGCGGCCGGTGACTTCGATCACGACGGTTTCGACGATCTCGTGATCGGCGCGCCCGGCGACGATGTCGGGGCCGTCGACGAAGCCGGCCGCGTCTACGTGCTGGAGGGCGGACCGCTCGGCCTGAGCTACCGGACGAGCCTGACCCAGAACGGTGCGGGTGAGGTCGCGGAGACCGGAGATCGGTTCGGCTCGTCGTTCGCGGTCGGGAACTGGAACGGCGACTCCGTTCCGTATCAGGATCTCGCGGTCGGATCGACCGGCGAGGACAACGGCGCCGGAATGGTGACGACCTACTACGGATCGATCCTCTTCCTGACCGCGGACGACTCGTTCCGCGCGTCGGACTTTGGAGCCCTCAACGGCGCCAACAACCTGTTCGGCTACGCGCTCGCGAGCGGTCAATTCATCGGGGGCGCCGCGGAGGACCTCGCGATCTCCGCACCCAACCGGCTCGTGGGCGGACTTCCCGCGGCGGGTTCGGTCTTCCTGCTCATCGGGAGCAGCACCGGTCTGAACGTCGGCTCGGTCCCGATCTACGACGCCGGGATCCTCGACCTTCCGCAGGCGGGCGGCCTGTTCGGCTACTCGATGTCCGCGGGACGGCTCTTCGGAGGCGCCTACGATGGCCTCGCCATCGGCGAACCGGGCCGCAACTATCTCGGAGCGACTTCCACGGGCCGCGTCATCGTGCTGAAGGGTGGGCTTCTCGGGCTCGGTTCGGCGATGCGGGTGCATCAGTTGCTGGCCGGCGGCAGCGAGGGTGACAATGACTACTTCGGCAGTCGCGTCGCCGTGGGCTACTTCGAAGGCGGCACCACCTACGCGGACCTCGCGGTCGGCGCCTACGGAGAAGGTGCCGCTACCGGCGCCCCCCAAGCCGGAGCCGTCTACACCCTGAACGGAGGCAGCGACGGACCCAACGGCACCCATGGGTGGGCAGCTTTCGATCAGGGCGCACTCAACGAGTGGCGGGAGGCCGGAGATCGGTTGGGCACCGCACTCGCTTTCGGAAACGTCGACGAATCCGGCAAAGGCGCACTCATGGTCGGCGCGCCGGGCAACGACAACAACACCGGTTGTGTGCACGTGATCGCACCGTGGCGGCAGACCTACGGCCTCGAGTGCCAACACTCCGTGGTCACCGACTGCGAGGGGAACCTCATCTTCACCCAGAAGCCGTTCGACCAGGTCTGGATCGCCAGCACCACCAAGACCATGACGGTGCTTCTCGCCTCCGAACGGACGCGTCTGCCGGTCGGAGATCCCAAGCGCATGTCGCTCGATGATGAGTACGTCGTGCCCAGCTGGTGCGCGTGGGATATCCCGGGTTCGCTGGTGCCGCTCCGGTCGGGCGAGACGATGACTCTCCGGGAGCTGATGTGGACATGCCTCTTCATGTCCGGCAACGACGCGGCGTTCGCGATCGCGGACCTATGCGAAGGCAGCGGCGGACCCAATACGTCCGTCCCCAACTTCATCGCCGCGATGAATGCCAAGGCTGCGGCGCTGGGCATGAACGGGACCCACTTCCACAATCCCGCCGGCCTCGACAACGAGCCGGTCGGGCCGGAGCTGGGGGAGCACTACTCCACCCCACACGACATGATGCTGCTGTCCAGAGCGGCCATGGAGGACGATCTCGTCCGGGAAATCGTCGGCTCCACCGAGTTCACGATGACCCGCCGTTACGCGGGAGGGATCAACGTCGAGCAGACGTTCCACAGCTTCTTCACCGGCGTGTTGGGTAACGCGATCCAGCCGATGAACGGCATCAAGGGCGGTAGCACCCCGCGTGCGCAGGCCACGGGGCTCTTCTCCGGTGGCGTGCCGGGACGCGGAGATGCGCTCGTCACGACGTTCCTCACCCCGAACAACGGCACGCAGTACATCTCGGACGCCGCGCACCTGATGCAGCTGGGAACGCGCGAGTGCGACTTCGACTTCACATATTCCCAGAGCCCTTTCCAGGTCTACTACCTCGGCGAGCTTTCGACCTGCCAGCAGTGCATCGAGGGACAGGCTCTCGAGCTCGACTACGGTCCTCCCGGCGACCTGGTCATCGACGCGATCCAGACGGTCGGGCAGCAGATCCTGGGACGTCTCGAAGTGACCCACATCATGGAAGGCAACCTCCCCAACGGCGGTTCGGTCCAGATCGGCATCGGACCGTTCCAAGACCGGAGCGAGATCACGATCCACAACATGAGCGACACGGCCACGGAGATCCTCTTCGCACCGTCGGCCGGGGGCACGGCCGTGCCCTATCAGATCCCGGCTCAGGGCTTCGTGACGGTGCCTCCGTTCGCGAGCGCCAGCGGACTCGCCCAGTACACCGCCACCATCTCCGATATCGGAACCGGACGGCTCTCCACGCCGATTTCGATCGAGACGACGTACGGTTTCGAGATCAACGCTTCGGCGGCCACCGGCGGCACTCCCGGATTCAGCACGACCCTCGAGCGCGACCCCGGTCTGTTCAACGAGAATCTCTCGGTGACCATGTTCGGACACGATCCGGTGGGCGGAACGGTCCTGCTGGCCGCCCATCCGAACGGGGCCACGGTCGACGTTCCCGAGACCGAAGGCGACGGTCCCGACGTGATCGATACGGCATCCGCGGTTGCCGATCTCCGCGTCGGACCGAACCCGTTCAAGGAGTCCTCCACCCTACGCTTCCGTCTCACCCAATCGGCCCACGTCGAGACCTCGATCTATGACGCGGTCGGTCGCAAGGTCCGCTCCGCAGACGAGCGCGACCTCGCGGCAGGGTCGTGGCGGTTGACTTGGGACGGTCGGGATGATCGCGGCGAGCAGGTCCCCGCGGGCGTCTACTTCTATCGGATCGCGACCGATGGGGCCGAAGCGGCCACCGGGAGACTCGTCCGCGTCGAGTAACGGAGCTCCCTGCTCATCTCCGTTCTTCGCCGCCGATTCGGACGAGCGAGCCGGCTAGGGGGGAGACGGGCTCGAAGCAAACGGAGCAGTACGAGCAAGTCTGGACGCCGTCGCACCCACGTGCGCGGCGTCCAGCCGTTTATCCGGCGCATATAGTCCTTGACACGTATATACGTACTACGGCATATTAAGTCCATGATCGCAGAGACAATGACAGCGTTGGCGGAGCCCAACCGCTTTCGGATCGTCGAGCTGCTTCGGGATGGCCCCCAGCCGGTCAACGACATCGGCCAGCGGCTCCGGATGAACCAACCCCAGGTGTCCAAACATCTGCGAGTGCTCAAGGACGCCGGGCTCGTGGACGTGCACCCCCGGGCGCAGCAACGCCTCTACGAGCTGCGACCGCAACCGCTGCAGGAGCTGGACCAGTGGCTCGCCCGCTATCGCCGGCTCTGGGACGAACGATTCGAACAACTGGATGAGCTGGTGGCCGAGCTGACCCGCAAGAACCAACCGACCTCACGCAAGAAGAGGAAGTGAACCCACCATGAGCGATACGACGATGGAGATGCGTTCCGACCGGGAGATCGTGATTTCGCGGACCTTCCGCGCGCCCGCCCGAATCTTGTTCGATGCCTGGACCCGCGCCGATCTGGTGAGCCGCTGGTGGGCGCCCAAGTCGCACGGCGTCGAGATCGCCCATTGCGAAGCGGATGTCCGCGTGGGAGGCAAGTATCGCTACGTCCTCCGCAAGGGCGACGACGAGTTCGCGTTCTCCGGCACCTATAGCGAGGTGACCCCGCCGACTCGCCTCGTCTACTCCCACGTCTTCGAGGCGTTCCCCGACTCCCCGGTCACGGTCACCGTCACGTTCGAGGAGCTCGACGGGGAGACCCGGCTCGTCGCCCACGAGGTCTATCCGTCGAAGGAGGCTCTCGCGGGAGCGCTCTCTTCCGGGATGGAGCACGGGATGCGCGAGACGATGGACCAGCTCGACGCGCTCGTCGCCGTGCTGCTGTAGAACGTGCCGGAGAGCGGCATCCCTTGGCGAAACCCGTGCCTGGACCGCCCGAGCGCCCGGCATTATCATGAATGGCGTCGGGGGTCGAAACGCTGAGGGTGGTCAGGGCCGGTTTCCCGCAGACACCTCTTCTCCCCGCTCACGGCGTCCGGGTCGCCACTTGGCGCCGTGAGCGATGCGGTCTGCGAACGCGGTCCATCCCGATCCCCCCGCACCTCGAGGGTCCGACTCAAGTCGGCGAGCCCCCTCGTCCAGTGCTGGGAAGGTCGCCCACCCGGAATGGGGAGAATATGCACCGGAACTTGCGCTCGGTCCGGGCCGCGGCCGCGGTCTTCCTCGTGTTCGGTTCGATCTCCTGTGTCTTTCCCACGAAAGACGACAAGGGACCCGTTGCGAACGATCCCCCGACGGTGCGGATCATCGAAGGCGCCGCGAACGAGGGCGCGTCCGGAGTCGATTACCGGGTCCGCTTCCGCTGGACCGGGTTCGACGCCGACGGCATGGTCTCGGCCTTTCGGTGGGCGGTCGACACGGACGACGAGAACGCCGACACCTGGACGACGACCACCGACTCGTCGATCTTCCTGACGTTCCAGACCACCACTCCGGACCCGGACGGCACGCACTACACGGACTGGCACTCGTTCTCGATCCAGGCGATCGACAACGAAGGTGCCCGCTCCACCGTCGTGACGCAGATGTTCAACGCCCGCACCATCGCACCGACGTCCCGCATCACGTTTCCATCCGTCATGGGCTCGGGATTCCTCACGCTCTGGTCCTCCGCGAAGATGGAGTGGACCGGCGAGGATCTGGATGCCACCGATCCCGATCTGACGCCGACCGCCTTCGAGTACAAGCTGGCCCGCACCCGGCCGGCCCCCGCGCCCGCGTCGGGGTCCACCACCCGCGCCGCGACCCCGTGCCCGACCGCGTACTCGTAGGCGTTGCGATACTGCAGGTCG
>JAGQHR010000162.1 GCA_020431745.1 Candidatus Eiseniibacteriota bacterium | reverse complement strand
GAGGTGCAGGCACCCAGCGCGGCGAGCAACAGATCATACGGATTGGGTCCTTTGTCGGTGCCCCCGACGTCGACCGGCTCGTCCGCGAAGAGATGATGGGGACCGAGCTGGATCGATTGTTCGAGCCCGGCGACCTCCGTCACGACGACGGTGCCGGGCGGGGGCGTTTCCGCAACATCGGATGCGTCCTCTGACGCGTGCGCGGCGATCATTCCGGACGGCGGAGCCTCCACCGGCCGGGACTGCACGGACCGGGATTGAGTCGGCTGGGACGCAGCGTTCCCGACCGGGAGCGTGGGCAGGTACCGGCTCGCCCACGCGGCGATGGTGCCGGCAACGTACTCCGAATCCTCCGCATGCGTGAGCAGGTGGTCGGCGTCGTCCAACGAGAGGAAGCTCTTGGGATGCCGCGCCGCCTCGAAGATTTTGCGGGCCTCGTCGATCGGGACGATCTCGTCGCGTGGGGAGTGACACACCAGAAGCGCGCACCGCAGCGCGCGGATCCGCGACGTGAAGGTCGCATCCTCGAGGTCGTCCAGGAACTGCTTCTTGATCTCGAAGCGCCGCGCACCCAGCTGCACGTAGGCGCAACCGTCGCGTTCGATCGCCTCGACGCTGTCCGCGAGCAGGCGGGTCACGTGCTGCGGCTCGCTGGGAGCCCCGATCGTGACGATCGCTTCGACTTCCGGAATCCGCGCCCCGACGCCCAACACGGCCGCGCCGCCCAAACTGTGTCCCACGAGAAGCGACGGGGCCCGGTGTTGCGATCGCAGGTGCTCCGCCGCGGCCAGAAGGTCGGCCAGGTTCGAGCTGAAGTTGGTGTTGGCGAAGTCGCCGTCGCTGTTGCCGATCCCGGTGAAATCGAATCGCAGGACGGCGATCCCACGCCCGCTCAGCGCGCGACTGATCCGGCTGGCCGCGGCGATGTCCTTGGAGCAGGTGAAGCAGTGCGCGAAGATCGCGAATGCGGCGGGATCGCCGTCCGGCCACTCCAGGCGACCGGACAGCTCCACGCCCTCTTCGTTGACGAACGACAGCTTCTCGCTACGCGGCACGACGATCAGCGTCCGTCGCCGTCCAGGAGATTGCCGAGGCCGCCGAAGGCGTCGAGGATCGATCCCTCGCCCTTACGCGAGCCGCCCGTCTGCGGCGCGGCGGCAAAGATCCGGCTGGCGAGACGACTGAAGGGTAGCGACTGGATGAAGACGCGTCCCGGACCGGTCAGGGTCGCGAAGAAGAGTCCTTCCCCGCCAAAGAGCGCGGTCTTGATCCCGCCCACGAACTGGATGTCGTAGTTGATGCGCGGCTCGAAGGCGACCAGGCAACCGGTGTCGATCCGCATGACCTCGCCGGGGCCGAGGTCCTTCGCGATGACGTGACCGCCCGCGTGGACGAAGGCGAGTCCATCGCCTTCCAGCTTCTGCAGGATGAAACCCTCGCCGCCGAAGAGGCCGGCGCCGAGCTTCTTCTGGAACGCGATGCCGATCGACACGCCCTTGGCGGCGCAGAGGAACGAGTCCTTCTGGCAGATGAGCGCTCCGCCGTGCTTGAGAAGGTCGATCGGGATGATGCGTCCCGGATAGGGAGACGCGAAGGCGACCTTCTGCCGCGCCGACCCCGCGTTGCCGAAGAGCGTCATGAAGAGCGACTCACCGGTGATGACGCGCTTGCCCGCGCTCAGCACCTTGTCGAAGAAGCCCGAGGTCTTCGACTTGTGGCTTCCGTCCCCGAAGATCGTCTCCATCTGGATCGACGGATCCATATAGAGGAAGGCACCCGCTTCCGCCACCGCGGCCTCGCCGGGGTCGAGCGTGATCTCGACGAGCTGCATCTCCTCTCCGAAGATCTCGTAGTCGATCTCGTCGGCGCGCGGATGCCCCGAGAACGCCCGCGCCGGCTGCGGAGGAGGAGTGACGGCGCTGCCACCCAGCTCGGGCCGGAACTCGTCGACGCGACCGAGCGGGGTCCAGTCGGACATCCCCGCCGTGAAGGCGTAGGTCTGGGCGTCGATCTTGCCGGACCGAATCCGCTCCGCCATCTGCTCGCGCGTGAAAGGGCCCTCGTTCTTTCCCTCGATGGCGAGATACCAGGTTGCACTCATCGATCTGCTCTCCTTCTCGGCTGGAGGCCTGCGCCGGGTCTTGGACCGACCGGTGTCAGACGTCTCCGGGTACGGGGTCGTAAAATCGGCGGGAGCATAGCAGATGACCGCAGGACCATCTGTCTCCCGCCGACTCGCGCTATTTCTTCTTCTTGAAGAGGTTCTTGAGAACGCCCTGCACTTCCTTCTGCAGGTCGCTGGCGGTGGAGTCGGCGGACGCATCCGATCCGGTGACCTGATCGAGCAGCTTCTGTTTGGCTTCGTCGGCCTTGGCCTTCGCCTCGTCCTGGAGCTGCTGTTCGACCTTCTTCTTCTCGGCATCGACCTGTTCGGCGAGCCGTGCCTTGGCCTGGACTTCCAGCTTCTGCGCATCGAGCGTCACCCGCGGCGCCTGCACCGGACCACTGGCCGTGATCGGCACCATGATCCGGCCCGCTTGCGGCTCGAACACGACCGACTGGAGCTCTTTGGGCACATAGCGCCGCAGACCTTGGGACAGCTCGGGCGGCAGCAGCAACGTCGCGTTCATGCCGAGCTGCCCTTCGATCGACTGCCATCCGTCGGCTCGCAGCTCCGCACCCAACGCATCGATTCTCAGGTCGCGATACTCCAACCGGCCGTTCTCGATCGAGAACGGTTGGAGCCAATCCTTGATCGGCACCGACTGGAGCTGCGGCACCTCCAGGAAGCTCCCCAGCGCAGCCTGCAGGGGGTGTCCCGTGAGCTTCCCGCCGGCCAGCTCCAGATTGCCGGTCGACGTGAGCGTGCGCAGGTCGATCTGGAACTGGGCGTCCGTGCTCCCCTGCAACTTCGCGGCAACGTCGAGAGTCCCCGAGAGATATCCGCCGAGCCGGGCCAGCTGATTCATGGTGGCCGCCTGCTTGAACAGCTCGGATGCCTGCGCGCCCTTGACGGCGAGATCGAGATCCAACTGAGGATGAGTCAGTGTACGGAGATCGACCGTCCCCGATGCACGGGCCGTTCCTCCGAAGAGACCGAGGGTCGCCTTGTCCACGGACACGAGCCCCGTCTGAAGACGACCAGCGGCATCGACGGATTGTGTCTCTACCCCGCGGACGATCATGCGATCTGCCTGGAACCGAACCGGACCATCCAGTTTCGCCAGCAGAGCGAAGAACGCATTCCCGGGCGGCACGCCCCCCCCGGCCGCCCGATCGCCGGAAGTCTGCGGGGCACGCAGAACCGTCCCGCTTCCCGACGTAGGTGCAGATCCGGGTGCGGACGTGGTTCCCGACGTCGAGGTGGAGGTCTCCGCACCGGTCGAGGTCGAGGTCTCCGCACCGGTCGAGGTCGAGGTCTCCCCAGCGGTCGAGCTGGGGGTCTTCCCGCCGGACGACGTGCCCGGTTTGGGTGGAGCGTACTCATCCAAGTCAAGGAGACGGGACTTCACCTGCAGGTCGGCGCCCGAGGTACCCGGCGCTTCCGGCATGAGCGCGGCGTAGTCCTTGACCGATCCCGTGATGTGGTAGTCGCTGCGTCCGATCTGGAAGTCGACACCCGAAGTCGTGAGCGACGTCCCGGAAAGGTCCAGCGTTCCGCCGAGGTGACGAATGGGGCGTTCGAGGGCGCCGCCCTCCACGGAGACGTCGTTCAGTGCGACGCGTCCCGCGACTGCAGGCGGATGCGACGGATCCTCCAGCGGACCGCGCGCCGTCACATCGGCGTTCACGCGCCCGGCAAGACTTGGAAAGTCCGGTTCCTTCTGCAGTGCGGCCACGAGTGACAGATCCGCATCCGCCTGGATCTGCAGGTCCGCGGTCGGCTCCTCGCGATAGCCGGCGATCGCGCCCTTCACCGACACCTTGCTGTTCGCGCTCTCCGCGCGCAGCGACTCGATGCGCAGGATCTGGGGGTCCGCGTGCAACGACAGCTCGAGGTCAGTGAGCGGCTCCGGCAGCTGGGGGTGTCGGAGGCGACCGTCGGTCAACTGCAGATCGACCGCGAACGGGGGCGGCGAGTCGAGAAGCGAACCGTCGAGGGTTCCTTTCAGCTGTACCTTTCCGGAGGACTGCACCCCTGCGAGCTGGGGCACGAACCCGGAAGGCAGGAACCCGAGGATCCCCTCGAGCTCCGCCGGGCCACCCTGGAAGCGCAAGCTGGCCATCCGCCGGTGCGCGATGTCGTCGACTTGCCCGGTCAGCGCGATCGGGAGACCGCCGAGATCGATGTCGAACTCCGTGATCGCGAGCCGATCCTCGGCCGCCTGATAGTGGAGATTCGGAGAGACCTGCAGCCGCAGCCCCTCTCCGAGAGTTCCCCCGGGCAGGTGCACCAGCAACGAGGCAGCGTCGATGTTTCCGGAGACGTCCAGGTCTCCCGTCCTCGCGGCCGTCGCGCGGAGATCCGCGTTCAGTCCCCCGAGGTCGAGGATCGGTGCGCCTTTGGAATCGACGACATGAACGGCGCCGCGGGAGAGTCGGAAGTCTTCGATCGCGATGTCGAACCCGGACTTGGCGCCGGTGCCGCTTCCACTGGTGGTCGATCCCGCCGGAGACGGGTGACCGGCCTCGCTCGCCCGGCCGCCGGCGTCCGTCGTCCCGGCCGATCCCGCCGGTGGTACCGGGCTCCCCGGTCCCGATCGAGTCGACGACGATCCTCGCGATCCGGCCCCGGTGTCGGTAGCCGGCAGCTCGACCTGCACGTCCATGGAGTCGATGCGCGCGCTCACGACCTCGATCTGGCGACGCAGCAGCGGACGTAGACGCACGGTGAGATCGAGCTGATCGAGAGACACGGTGGACGGCGGTCCTTCCGCAGGGGGACCCAGCGAGACGCCGGAGAGGGATACCTTCGGGGTCGGCCACAGACCGACGTGCAGGGATTCCAACTCGACGGACCGTCCCAGCGACTCCGCCATCGCGTCGCGCACCTGGTTCCGGAAGGAGCCGGACGCGAGATAGACGGGAACGAGCAGGACGGCGGCCGCCACCAGGGCCACAACCAGTAGGGGAATCGCGATCAGGATGCGACTGCTTCGTGTCATCGGTCGACCTACCTCCTCCGTGGCACTCCGATCGGCCTGCCCCTCGCCATTGTCCCTACCGCGAGCGGGCCCGATCGTTCGGCTCCGTCCTCGTTTTCCCGAGGATTCTTAGCAACTTCCGCGCCCGGTCCCCGAAAAGTGGGGTGAGCCTCGGCCCATGCCGGGGCAGGAAGGGGAAAAACCCCTTCCGGTACCCAGGATTCGGGCGCTACCTTGGAGCCGTCGCGCATCCAGGCAAGTGCCCGCTGGAACCGAGGATAGCGGATCACGGAGGTCTCCTTGAAGGACCACCAGAAGACTCCCGAGCGAGATTGGCGGCAGTATCCGATCCACGCAGAGCTCCTGAGCAACCGAGAGCGGTATCAGGCCATGCGGGACCGGTGTCTCCAGACCTGCCGGGAGCTGGACACGATCCTTCGAACGGGACCCGCCGAACAACGTCCGATCGCCCAATCCGTTCTCAATGCATATGGTTACGGACTGGAGCTGTTGGAAGAAGCGATCCGCGCCCGGGACGCCATCTTGCAGAACAACGAGGCATCCTGACGCGCAGGCGGGATGCGGAGGAACGTCCGATGAGCAACATCAACCCGGTGGGCCAGAACTACGACTTCCGGCAGATCCAATCCACCACGACGTCTTCTCACCAAAGCGGGTGGAGCAAGTTCGGTCGCATCCTGGGTGATGTGGCCGGCGGCGTGATGGGAAACGTCCCTGTGCTGGGGAGCGCTCTCTCCAGTCTGAACACGCAGGGCGACGCCAGCTTCAACCAGCAGTACGAGCTGATCCTGCTCCAACAGCAGATCCAGCAGAACATGCAGATGTTTTCCACGATGTCGAACATCTCGAAGTCGAAGCACGAAGCCGCGATGACCGCCATCCGCAACATGAAGTAGTCGACCCGAACCGGAAGGCGTTCCCGCAATGGTCAACCCGCTCCCGATCGCGATCACCACGGACGAGAAGCGATTCCTCATGGAGTCCGCGGTGTTGATGCGCGACAGCGGCCGCCTCGATCAGGCAGCCGTCATGTTCGAAGCGATCGTCTCCCTGGTGGATGATCGGCACCTGCCCCTGATCGGGCTCGGATCCGTGGAGTTCGAGCGGGGAGCCTTCGAACGCGCGGTCGAACGCTTCGAGGACGCGGTAGCCTTCGCGCCCGATTGCGCGCTCGCTCATGCTCATCTGGGTGAGGCGCTCGCGTTCTCTCGCCATCTGGAGGAAGCCCAGCTCGCCCTGCGCAAGGCGACGGAGCTGGATCCGGCAGGAACGGCGGGCGGGAACATGGCCCGCCAGATTCAGAAGTTCTTGGACTACGGGTTGCTGTGACGGCGTTTTCGAGCCGGCCCGGACAATCCGCGTGATGTCGTGGAACATCGGAGTATCTTGGCACCGCGAAGCGGTCAACAGGTGATCGTGGAGAACGACGCCGACCAGACCGTCGGAAACGATCGCCGGAAGGAGCTGTCATGAAGATCGATCCACCCGATGGATTCAGGATCCCGGAGAAGCCGGAACCGAAGAAGCCGAATCAGGTCTCCGGTCCGCAGGGCTCGCAGTTCGAAGGAAAGATCGATCAGGCGAAGTCGGGCGGCGATGTCGACGCGACCCGGGGAGCCGCCAGTGCATCCCGGGCGGAGTCCTCACCGAGCACCGAGCTGCGGCAAATCCTGGACGGACTCGATCCCAAGGATCCCGACCATCTGCAGCAGGCGACCGATCGGATGGTCGACTGGGTGTTGGCCGACAGCTTCGGAAACGGCGTGCTCCAGGGGAAGGGAGCGGATTCGCTGCGGGCGGCGATCCGCGATCT
>JAGQHR010000161.1 GCA_020431745.1 Candidatus Eiseniibacteriota bacterium | reverse complement strand
CACCCTGTGCGACCCGCTGGGCCTGACCCTCCAGAGCCCGCAGCCGATGGGCCAGCGCACGAAACAGGAAGAGCCCGGCGACTGCGGCGATGAGAGCCGCGGTCGGGAGGAAGAAGAGAGTCGGGCGTGGAATTCCGGGTGGCAAACCGAAGGCGCGCCGTGGCGGCACCAGCGTCACGAGTTCTCCCTGGCGCACGCCGTTCGCGAAGACGGGCGCCCGAACGACGATCCGGTCGCCGAGCCGCCGCTCGTCCCGCCCGGGCCCCCGGGGTCCGGCAGGACCGGACCGGTTGCCCCGCGGGGGCGGCCCTCCCTCCCGCATCCTCGAGGAATCGGGGGGCAGCGAGGAGGGCGCGAGGAGCCCGAGCCGGACCAGATCCCCCGTCAGCCGGCGGCGCCACGGACCCAGCGGGCGATCCGAGACGATGCGACCCGCCGTGTCGATGAAGATCACCGGGTGCTCCCACCCGCCGTCGTTCACCTGCGCGAGCGCGGGCTCCGGATCGCCGCCGACGGCGAGAACCTGTTCCACTTCATGGGCCGCCCGCCGGACGACGGTCTCGGCATCCGCGCGGATCCGAGCCGACGAAATCGGACCGACGATGCTGAAGAGGACGGTCGCCTGCACGCCGAGCCCGGCCACGAGCACGATGAGGAACGCACCGGCAAAGGTCCAAAACAGACTGGGCGAGGCAGGCCGTCGCATCGATGGATCCCCCGAAACGACCGTCAGGAGCGTTCGGCGAAGCGGTACCCCGCTCCCCACACGGTCTGCACATACTGAGGATGGGATGGATCCGCCTCGATCTTCCGCCGCAGCCGGCTGACGAGACTGTCGATGGAACGATCGTCGACGAAGCGATCCTCACCCCACACCTGCTGCAGCAGTTGCTCGCGACTGAAGACTCGTCCCGGTCGCTGGGCGAGAAAGTGGAGCAGATCGAACTCGAGCGTGGTCAGGTCGACCCGGCGTCCTCCCACCTCGACGATCCGCCGTGCCAGATCGAGCAGGAGCGCACCTCGCTCGAGAGTCTGGGGCGCTTCCTCGGGAGGTCCGGAACGACGGAGCAGGGCGCGCACGCGGGCCACCAGCTCTCTCGTGCTGAACGGCTTCGTCAGGTAGTCGTCGGCGCCGATCTCGAAGCCCAGCACCTTGTCGGACTCGCTGCTCCGCGCCGTCAGCATCAGGATGGGAGTGTTCCCCTCGGCCCGGACCTGCCGGCAGACTTCCAGGCCGTCGATCCCGGGGATCATCAGGTCGAGCACGATCAGGGCGGGTTGCAGCTTGCGGAAAGCCGCCATCGCGGAGGTCCCGTCCTTGGCCCACTGGCACACGAGTCCGGACGCCTCGAGATTCTTGACCACGAGCTCGGCGATCTTCGGATCGTCTTCGACGATGAGAACGGGTTGGGCTGCCATCGGCCCCGCAGCTTAGCACCTGGCCGGACGGGGCAAAACAACCCACTGGGCCGGCCCCTCGGTCTGCCGCGGAGCCGGCGCGGGTCGGTCGCGAATCAGGTCAGTCGCGGATGTAGTGGCAGGTATAGCCGTTCGGATTCTTCACCAGATAGTCCTGATGATAGTCCTCGGCGTCGTAGAACGGTCCGGCGGCGTCGATCTCGGTCACCACCTCGTTCTTCCACTTGCCCGACTCGTTCACTTCCTTCTTCACGCGTTCGGCCGTTTCCTTCTGCGCCTCGCTCGTGTAGAAGATGGCCGAGCGGTACTGCGTGCCGCGGTCGTTGCCCTGGCGGTTCTTGGTCGTGGGATCGTGCATCCGGAAGAACCATCCGAGAAGCTCCTCGTAGCGTAGACGATCGGGATCGAAGGTCACCTTGACCGCCTCGGCATGTCCCGACTTGCCGGTATGGACGTCGCCATAGGTCGCGTCCGCGACGTGCCCACCGGTGTAGCCGACCTGCGTATCGATGACGCCGGGGATGTCGCGGATGAGATCCTCCATCCCCCAGAAGCACCCGCCCGCGAGGATGGCGGTCTCCGTGCCGGCACCCTCCATCGTCGACCCCGGGTCGCCGGCGCTCATACCCATCTTGGCCTTCGCGTCCATCATCTCCCCGTGCATGGCATCGTCCGACTTCTTCGCGTTCGCATCGCCGGACGGCTTCGACGGCGCGTCCATCCCCGCATCGATACCGAAGAGCTTCGCGTACTCGGGATACCCGGCGCTGACGAGCTCGGATGCCGGAATGAACCGCAAGGCCGCGGAGTTGATGCAGAACCGCAGGCCCGTCGGCTTGGGACCGTCTTCGAAGACATGGCCGAGGTGCGAGTCCGCGCGCTTGGAACGCACCTCGACCCGGCGCATCCCGAGGGTACGATCCTCGTGCTCGACGACGTTCTCCTTCAGCAAAGGCTTCGTGAAGCTCGGCCAGCCGGTGCCGGAATCGAACTTGTCGAGAGAGCTGAAGAGCGGCTCGCCGGAGACCACGTCGACGTAGATGCCCGGCTCGTGGTTGTCCCAATACGGATTGTGGAACGGAGGCTCGGTCCCCTCATGCTGCGTCACGTCGTACTGCATCGAGGTCAAGTGCTCCTGCAGCACCTGGTCGGACGGCTTCTCGAACTTCTCCCACGTGCCGTTGGGATTCGGAACGGGATCGCCCGTCTCCGCGACCGCGCGGCCGTCACGCCCCCATCCGATCCAAGCGGCCACCAGCACGACCGCTCCCAGAATCAACACCATCCATCGCATCGAAGGGGTTCCGTCAAACATGTGCACCTCCAGATGGGGCCCTTGCCCCGTGCGTTTCCTTCACGGGACCAGATACCCAGGATACCGTCGCCGAGTGACGCCGAGCCACTTCCGGCCCCTCCGTCTCGAGGCGCCCCGCGACCGGACTCGCACGACGGGCATGGACCGTCATGCAGCGACGGCAGCTTGCACCCACCTGAGCAGGTCATCGCCCGGAGACCCGCGGTAGGAACGGTCGTGGAACCGGCGCAGAGGACCGGTCGGGCCGTGCGCGGACATCCGCGGCGAGGCTCCCGGGAACGACGGCGGATCGCCGGAGCGCGATCGATCAGGAAACGGCTTCGGCGTACTCGTCCGGCGAAGAGCCCTGCCCGTAGGCCATCGGCACGTGTTCCTCTCCCACCAGATCCCCGTCGAGCGTGCGTACTTCGGGCAGTGGATGCTCGCGGACGTGCAGCTCCCAGGCCTCCCCCAACGCCTTCTGCTTGTCCTCGGGAACCGCGGACCAGGCGAGACGACCCCGGCACTTGGGGAACTTCGAGCACGAGAGCCAGAAGCCCCGCTTCGAGTCGCGCATGTTGAGCGGCGTCTCGCACTTCGGACAGGGAAGATCCGTCAGGAGCGGCGGCGTCTTGGGCAGCTTGATCGTGCCCTTCTTGGGATCGATGTTGAGGATGCCCTTGCACTCGGGATAGTTGACGCAGCCCAGGAACTTTCCGAAGCGACCGGTGCGGAGCGTCATTCCGGATCCGCAGGACGGACAGGCGATGTCGGTCTGCTCCGGCTCCATCGGGTTGCCTTCGACGTCGATGGGAGCCGCGTACTTGCAATCGGGATAGCTCGCACAGCTGAGGAAGCGGCCGTTCCGCCCGAAGCGGTACATGGTGGCCGAACCGCACTCCGGACAGGTGTGTGGCGCCGGCTCGGTCTCGGCCTTGGCGTGCACCATCTCGTCGTGGGCGCGCACCAGGCTCTTCTTGAAGGGACCGTAGAACTCGTGGAGCATCGCGACCCAGTCGTGCCGCTCATCCTCGATCTTGTCGAGCTCGCTTTCCATGAAGCGGGTGTAGGCGAGATCGAGGATCTCCGGGAACGCTTCGACCAGCTTGTCGGTCACGACCTTTCCCAGATCGGTCGCCCGGAGCTTGCGGTCACGCGGGGCGACCGGCTCGACGTACTTCCGATCTTGGATCGTCGAGATGATGCTGGCGTAGGTCGAGGGACGGCCGATCCCCTCCTCCTCCAGCTTCTTCTGCAACGAGGCTTCGTTGTACCGGGGCGGAGGCGAGGTGAAGTGCTGCGTCGGATCGATCTGCAGCGGAGCCACGCCCTGTCCCTCGGCGAGCACGGGAAGCGTCGCTTCGTCGGTCGCCTTGGGCACGCCGGTCGCGCGGTAGAAGCCTTCGAACGCGAGGATGCGTCCGGTCGCCTTGAAGAGTCCCAGGGCCTGATCGCTGCGGGCGTCGAGCGCGGCAACCATCACCGTCGTCGAATCCCACTCCGCAGGGACCATCTGCGAACCGACGAACCGCTTCCAGATCAGGTCGTAGAGCCGGAACTGCTCATCCGTCAGCGAGTTCCGAACGCGAGACGGAGTGAGACGGACGTCGGTAGGGCGGATCGCTTCGTGGGCTTCCTGCGCCGACTGCACCTTGGTCGTGTAGTAGTTGGGCTTCTCCGGCAGGTACCTGGGACCGTACTCGTTGCCGACGTACTCCCGGGCCGAAGCGATCGCCTCGGGGGAAACGAAGACGGAATCGGTCCGCATGTAGGTGATGAGACCGGTCTGTCCCTCGCCACCCTTGAGATCGACACCTTCATAGAGCTGCTGTGCGATGCGCATCGTGCGCTTGAGCGGGTAGCCCAGCGCGTTCGAGGCGGCCTGCTGCATGCTGCTGGTGATGAAGGGCGGCGACGGACGCGACTTCACGCGCTTCGTCTGGATGTCGCGGACCTGGAAGCGCGGACCCGTACCGTTGCGACCGGGGGTGCCGGCGGTCCCGAGAACCAGCACGCGATTCTTGGCCGCCCCCTTGGCCTTGGGATCCTCGGACCGGCGGACCTCGCTGTCCTCGAACCCGAGCCGGCGGGCCACCTCGAGGGCCCCCGCCACATCGGTCGCTTCGAAGGGCTTGCCGCCCGCCTCCACCAGCTCCGCCTTGAAGCTGTCATGCTCGGAGAGCCAGGCCATCCGGTCTTTGACGGTGCGCTGCTTGTCCCCTTCGGCATCGCCCAGGAACGTCGTCCACTTCCGGGTCAGAGCGGCTACGTCGTCGGTCCGCGTCGTGAAGATGCCGGCGATGCGCCAGAACTCTTCCGGCTGGAACGCTTCGATCTCGCGCTCACGTTCGACGACCAGGCGCACGGCCACCGACTGCACGCGCCCCGCGCTCAGTCCTCCGGCGACCTTCTTCCAGAGCAGAGGAGAAACCTGGTACCCGACGATCCTGTCCAGGATGCGGCGGGCCTGCTGGGCATTGACCTTGTTCTCGTCGATGGGACGAGGGTGGCGGAAGGCTTCCTCGATCTGCGCCCGCGTGATCGCGTTGAACACGACCCGCTTCGCCTGTCCGGGATCCACTCCCAGAGACTGCGCGAGATGCCACGCGATGGCCTCGCCTTCGCGATCGAGGTCGGTGGCGAACCAGACATCCGATGCGGCTTTGGCGGCGGACTTGAGATCCCGGACCGTCTTCTTCTTGGTCGCCAGAACCTCATAGGTAGGCTGGAAGTCCCGCTCGAGATCGACCCCCGGCACTTCCTGCTTCACGCCCTTGGGGGCTCGCGTCGGAAGATCACGCACGTGCCCCACGCTGGCCATCACGATGAAGTCGGTGCCCAGGTAGCGGTTGACCGTCTTGGCCTTGGTCGGGCTCTCGACGATGACGAGCTGCCGGCCGGCCGCCCGACCGGGATCGACACCCGCTCCACGGGAAGAGGCCCTTCGGGTGGCCGTCTTGCGGGCAGCTGGCTTGCGCGACGTGCTCCTGGCGGACGCCGCGGTCTTCCTGGAGGCCGCCTTCTTGGCTCCGCTTCCAGCCCCGCGTGTACCGCTCCCGCCGCCCTTGGGTGAGCTGGACTTGGACGCCATCGAGGTTCGTCCGGCCATCTTCATGTAGTTCTTCCTGGGCATTGCTTGGCGCAGGCTCCTGCCCGCTTCCTCCGTTTCGTGTCTGCCCGACTCTCCGGCACGCGAGCGGGGGCGGATTTGCGCCCTCGGTGCCCCGGCGGCCGCCCCGTATCCGCCCTGCGGACAATCCTCGGATGCCACGCTTGTCGAAGTCGGCAGCAGAATCGGCGGGAAACTTCCTCAACTTGACCCCCCACTGTCAAGTCCCCGTCACGCTGGAGGTTGCCGGATCGGTCACTCCGGCGGGTCGGAATCCGTTAGCCCGCGGTAACTTATGAAATCAGGGAATGGGTGCCCATTTTCTTTGCAGAACGATCGGACCGAATCCCCGGATGAGGGGAGAAAACGAGCCCGGGCTCGATCCCCCGGCTCGAAACGAATCCCTCAAACCGGAGTGATTCAGATATCGATGTCGAGATCAGATTCCGAGTCGGACGGGTCACCCTCACCGATGCGGAGGCGCAGCTCCTCGGCCTCGTCGTCGCGGCCCTGCGCCTGGAACAGATGAGCCAACGCCCGACGAGCGTCGCGGACCTCTCGATGCCCGGCCCCCAGCGCGGCCTCCAGGATCGCCGCGCCCTTGGCGAGCAGGGTCTCTGCCTCACCCGTACGGCCCTGATCGGCGTAAAACGCTCCCAGATCCAGCAACGAGCGGCCCGTTCCGGCGTGCTCCGGCCCCAGCGCCTTCACACGCGTGAGGAGTGCCTGATGATAGAGCCGCTCCGCCTCCTCGTCCTTCCCTTGGGACGCCAGGGAGGACGCGAGACCCCACTGCGCTTGCGCGACTTCCAGGTGGCCGGGGCCGAAACATCGCTCCGCGATCGTCAACGCGAAGCGAAAGCGCGCCTCCGCCTCCTCGAAGCGTCCGGTGGCCTGGTACAACGACGCGAGGTTCGCCACCGTCCGCCCGTAGGTCGGATGGTCGCGTCCGAGCGCGGCTTCCCAGAGCTGCAAGGCGCGCACATAGGCCTGCTCCGCCTCGTCCGTCCGTCCGGTTCGGCGATACAGCACCGCGAGGTTGTTCAGACTCGCGGCAACGGAGGGGTGGTCGGAGCCGAGTCGGGTCTGGCGAATCTGCAACGCGTC
>JAGQHR010000160.1 GCA_020431745.1 Candidatus Eiseniibacteriota bacterium | reverse complement strand
GTCCCGAGTCGGGGTCGCTCCATCCGACCGGGGCGACCGCCTGCTCCCAGCGCACGGACAGGGTATCCGACTTGGTGCGGAGGCTGTCGAGGATCGCACCGATCTCGGCGTCGCCGCGGAGGCGGGCTGCCTCGCGCGTCCGATCCCGGGTGGTCTCCTGGGCCGATGCTCGCGCGGCGGGCAGGAACGAGAGCGCGAGGACCAGCGGGACCAGGTTCCGTGCGGCCCGGGCTATCCGGCTCCGCGCGACGGCACGAGGCGCTTCGGATGTCGGTATCGAGGCGTGCAGGTTCATTGCGTGCAGGCTCATTTCACCCATACCGAGTCGGGAATTCCTTCGTTGATCCGCAGGTCCTCGACCTGCATCTCGATCTGGATCTGGCGCGGTAGGTGCAGACCCAGGGGCCGGCGGAGGTGGATGATCGCCTGGACGTGGTCGATCATCCAAACCTCCCCGTGCTTCTTGCGTTCGAGGACGATCGGTTCGATCGATCGGAGGATGATCGGATACGGCACGTTCCTGGTCATGGAAAGCTCGGCGCGCAGGATCTGGTAGTCGCCGGTGTCGACCAGGAAGCTGCCTTCCGGAGCGTCGGAAAAGTCGCTGCGGGGCTGGAAGCCGATGCGATAGAGAACCCGATCGGGCAGGATCCGGCGATCTTGGATCTCGAAGCGGAACGCGGACAGATCCTCGAAGAAGAAGGGCAGGTCCGAGAGTGTGGCCTGGACGTCCTGCACTTCCGACTTCACCTCGACGTCCGGTTCGTCTTCGTCGCTGTCCCACACCCGTTCCCCCAGGTCGATCCGCATCGTGCGATTCGGTTGCTCTGCGAAGACCTGTGCGACCGATTCGGTCACGACGCGGCGAGCTTTCGGATCGTCCGGATCGAAGAGCACGAGATTGCGGGTGCGCTCGCGATAGCTGATGTCGTGCACCGAAGCGAACCGGTTTTTCTCGTGCTCGATGCACCACCCGAGGATTTCCTCCAGAGTCGGGCGCTGGTCCCGGGTGTCGACCCAGTCGCCGAAGACGTAGTCCACGGGCATCGTGTCTTCCCGCGCGATCTGGCGCAGGAGCTGGAAGGCGAGGGAGTCCTCGGCCGTCCAGGCCTGCAGAGAATCCGGGGGCGGATTCCCCGCGTCTTGGAGGATGGAGGCGTTCGTCGTCGCGGCATCTCCGGACTGGGGCGCCGGATCGGTCGACGCCGACGGGTCGGACGAGACTGGCGGATCGGTCGGGGCTGGCGGATCCGCCGAAACCTGGGGCGCGAACATTGCTCCGGCGACGAGGACGAGCGCGATGGCCGGGAGCAGACGTGCGAGCATCGCTGGCGCACCGCCGGTGTGGCGTCGGAACGGGATCCGGCCCCGGGATCGCTCCGAGCGGGAGCCTTCGATCGGATCAGCTGCTTCGAACGACCTGCAGAGCACCCGGCGCGACATCGTGACTCCTTGTCTGGGAGTTTCGTCCGGACGACCGATGAACGGAGCTGTCCGAGCACGTCCCGTGACGATAGGGCCGCCGCGTGACGGCGGCGAGTCCCAAAAAAAGCGGCTCCGTCCTGCCGTTTCCTCGACGAGTCCGGGGAAGAACAGGTTTCCTCTCTCTGGATTTGACGCGGTCCCGACCGGCGGGCACCCTCGTGAGCATGGAGGCACCGGATACCGCCGCGGCGCGCCGCTATCGGGAGAACCTAGAGGCACGGCGAAGCGACGTCGCGGCCCGAGAAGGGCGCGAACGCGTGCTCACGGCCGCGCGCCTGGTGATCTTCGTCGTCTTCGGTATCCTCTGCTGGACCTCGTGGGGCGCCCATCGCACGCCGCTGTGGGCGCCCGTCGTTCCGGTCGTGCTCTTCGGGGCGCTCGCGCTCGTCCATGAGATCCTGATCCAGGAACGGAAGTGCCGCCAGCGGGCCGTCCTCTACTACGAGCTGGGGCTCCGGCGACTCGAGGGCGCGTGGAGCGATCAGGGGTCCACCGGAGAACGGTTCCTCGATCCGCATCATCCCTACGCCGCCGACCTCGACCTCTTCGGTTCCGGCAGTCTCTTCCAGCGGATCTCCGTTGCCCGGACGCGCGCGGGGGAGGCGCGGCTCGCCGACTGGCTCCTTGAGCCGTCTCCGATCTCCGCGGTGCGGGCGAGGCAGACGGCGGTGCTCGAGCTGCGGGACGAAGTGGATCTCCGCGAACGTCTCTTCGTGGCCGGCGGCGACCTTTCGATCGGGCTCCATCCCGAGGACCTGCTCGCGTGGAGCCGCGCACCGGTGGTCCTGCGGGCGGGATCGGATCACGCCTGGGCCTGGATCCTGGCCGTGCTTGCGTTCGCCGGGTTGGTGCTGTGGCTCGGGCTCGGCGCCGGGATCAGTCCGCTTGCCGGTGCGATCGTGCTCCAACTGATCTTCCGCCTGCGCATCCAGCGCCGGGTGCAGGACGTGGCCCACGCCGCCGACGATGCCGCGATGGATCTGCGGCTGCTTTCCGAAGTGCTCGCGGTGTTCGAGCGACGCAGCTTCCGGTCGGAATCGCTCCGGCGACTGCGTGATTCCCTCGTGCGATCGGATGCGGATGCGGCTTCGGATCGGCCGGCCTCGGGGTGGATCAAGCTGTTGCGGCGCGAGGTCGATTGTCTGGAGGCGCGTCGCAACAGCCTCTTCGCGCCGATCGCGTTCCTCTTCCTGTGGGACGTGCAGTTCGCCTTCGCGATCGAACGATGGCGCGAGCGGGTGGGGACCCGGGTCGAAGAGTGGCTCGACGCCGTTGCCGAGTTGGAGGCGCTCTCCTCGCTGGCCGGCTACGCCTTCGAGCGTCCGGACGATCCGTTCCCGGAGCTCTCGGAGGACGCGACGGTGTTTCACGGCGAGGAGATGCTCCATCCGCTCGTTCCCGGGGCCGTGGCGAACTCGCTCGAGCTTCGTGCGTCCGCATCGACCGGACCCAGCCTGCTGGTGATCAGCGGGTCCAACATGTCGGGCAAGAGCACGCTGTTGCGCACCACCGGCGTGCTGCTGGTCCTGGCCCTGGCGGGAGCCCCGGTCTCCGCACGACGGTTGGTGGCAAGCCGGTTCGCGCTGGGAGCCTCCATCCAGATCCACGACTCCATCCAGAGCGGCATCTCGCACTTCTACGCCGAGATCCTCCGCCTGCGACAGATCGTCGAGCTCACGCGCGGTGAGCATCCGGTGCTCTTTCTGATCGACGAGATCCTGCAGGGGACCAACTCGCATGACCGGCGGGTCGGGGTGGCGGCGGTGCTGCGTTCCCTGGTCGAACGGGGAGCGGTCGGGATGATCACGACCCATGACCTCGCGCTCGCGGAGATCGCCGACTCGCTGGGACCGCGCGCGCGCAACGTACACTTCGAGGACCACCTGGCAGAGGGGCGGATGGTCTTCGACTATCGGTTGCGGGACGGCGTCGTCACCCACAGCAACGCGATCGCGCTCATGCGCGCCGTCGGTCTCGATGTTTAGGGTTAGGGAACAGGCCGGTCTGACTGAGCGAGGCGACCGTGCCGTCGGAGCGGATCGTCTCTAGAACTGCCGCTCGTAGCGCTCTGCCGGGGTCGGAGTGGCCGGGCGGAGTTGCCAGAACGAGTCCGCGGCCGGATCCTTGTGACGCCGCAGCGCGTCCCGCTTCTGCAGACGCATGATCGTCGCCACGATCGTGAAGATGACATAGAAGATGAGCCCCAGCAGGACCCGGTTCATGACCCAGCCGAGCACGACCGAGAGCTTCATCCAGAACCAGTTGAACGGACGCAGGATCTGGGGCACGACCAGTCCGCAGACCACCAGGACGCCGCCGATGACGTAGAGCACCATCGGGTTGAGCTTGCCGTGGAAGATCAGCTGGGCGGTGGCGAGGACGAGGAACGCGCCGCCCACCACCAATCCGAACTCTCGCAGCTGCTTCTTGGTCGCCGGTCCGCCGTTGCTTCCGCTCATGACTCGTTTTCTCCCGATGTTCGTCGCCCGCTCGCTCCCGCATTGTCGCAGTGCCAACGGTCCCGCTTCTGTATGCCGCTTTTCGCTTCTTCCGGCCGTCCGGTCCGGCACGTCGCCAGGCCTTCGCGCGCATCGTCCAGGGCTAGTCCAGCTGGAACTCCGTCTTCCAGTCGACGTCGTCGCGCAGCGCCGGCTGGTCGTTCTTGTCCAGGATGATGTCGTTGAGGACCAGGTAGTCCATGTTCGTCCGCATGAAACAAGTGTAGGCGTCCTTGGGCGCGCAGACGATCGGCTCGCCCCGGACGTTGAACGACGTGTTGATGATGACCGGGCACCCGGTACGCTCGTAGAACGCCTTGATCAACGCGTGATACCGCGGATTGGTGCGTTTGCTCACCGTCTGGAGTCGCGCGGAGTAGTCGACGTGCGTGATCGCAGGGACCGACGAACGGATCACCTTGAGCTTGTCGATGCCGAAGAGATTCTCGGAGCCCGCGGGCACCGGAAGGCGGTGCTTCTCCAGCACGTCGGTCGTGAGCAGCATGTACGGACTGGGGCGGTCGATGTTGAACCACTCCGAGACGTGCTCTTCCAGGACGCTCGGCGCGAAGGGGCGGAACGATTCCCGGAACTTGATCTTCAGGTTCATCACGGTCTGCATCTCGCGCGAGCGGGCATCGCCCAGGATCGAGCGGTTGCCGAGCGCGCGAGGACCGAACTCCATCCGCCCCTGGAACCAGCCCACGACCTTTTCGCTCGCGAGGATCTCCGCGGTCCGTTCGATCATCTCGTGCTCGGAGAGCTGGACGTACTTCGCACCGGCGAAGTCCAGGAACTCGCGGATCTCTTCGTTCGTGAAGGCGGGACCCAGATACGAGCCGCGCTGGGAGTCGGGCCGCCAACCCTCGCGGTAGGAGCCGTCGAGGTTGCGCGAGACGCGTTCGAGATCGTCGCCGCTCGCGTTGCCAGGCGTTGCGCCTCCGTGATCGGACGTGCCACCGTTCGCGCCGGAACCGTTGCCGAAGTCGCCGCCCGCGAAGCCGCCGGAGGCGCCCGCCGACGAGCCGGTCGCTCCGGACGCCGCCGCGCCCCCCCCGGCCGCCTGCGCGCCGCTGCCGTGCGCCGCTCCGACCTCGGCCAGCTCGGCCTCGGATCGCTCGGCCCGACGCTGCTCCTGGCGCTTGGACGTCGCCTGGGCGCGCGCGGCCTGGCCCGACTCGGGGCTCGTGCGAGGCTTGCCGAGATAGTGGTACCACGCCACGTAGGCCGATCCGAGCGATCCACCGGCGTCGCCGGCCGCCGGTTGGATGAAGATGTCGTCGAAGATCCCCTCGCGCAGGACCTTGCCGTTCGCGACGCAGTTGAGTGCGACACCCCCGGCCAGGCAGAGGTAGCGTTGCCCGGTGACTTTGCGGACGTGCCGCGCCATCTTCAGCATCGCCATCTCCGTCACCACCTGCACCGAAGCGGCCAGGTCCATCTCGCGCTGCGTCAGCTGCGACTCCGGCTTGCGCGCGGGACCGCCGAACAGATCGTCGAAGGCCCCGTTCGTCATCTTCATGCCGGTGCAGTAGTCGAAGTACTTCATGTCGAGGTGGAACGAGCCGTCCTCGCGCAGGTCCATCAGATGGCTGAGGATCTTGTCGACGTACTTCGGGTCGCCGTAGGGCGCGAGCCCCATGACTTTGTACTCGCCGGAGTTGACGCGGAAGCCCGTGTAATAGGTGAAGGCCGAGTAGAGCATGCCCAACGAGTGCGGAAAGTGGATCTCGCCCAGGAGCTGGACGTGGTTGCCCTTGCCGACCCCGTAGCTCGTGGTGGTCCACTCTCCCACGCCGTCCGTCGTCAGCGTGGCCGACTCCTCGTAGGGCGAGGCGAAGAACGCCGAGGCCGCGTGCGACTCGTGGTGCTCCGGATAGAGGATCTTGCCCTTGTAGCCGAGGTTCTTCTTGATGATGTCGGCCATGAACAGCTTCTGTCGGGTCCAGACGGGGATCGCCTGGAGGAACGACGTGAAGCCCCGAGGGGCGAAGGCGAAGTAGGTCTCGAGGAGACGTTCGAACTTGAGGAGCGGCTTGTCGTAAAAGGCGACCAGCGCCAGATCGGACGGGTTGATCCCGCCTTCGCGCAGGCAGTAATCCGCGGCATGCTTCGGGAAGTTGAAGTCGTGCTTCTTGCGGGTGAACCGCTCCTCCTGCGCCGCCGCGACGATCTCACCGTCCCGGAGGAGGCAGGCCGCGCTGTCGTGGTAGAAGGCCGAGATTCCGAGGATATCCATGAGGCGTCCCCATCCGAAGCCGGGAGGCAAGCCTCCGGCCCGTCCGTTCGAGACTGGCATCGGGCCCGCCCCCTCGGTAGATAGGGGCGTAGCCGATTGATTTCCAGAGGGTTAGGTCTGGAAACGTCGGGTCGTTCCCCGGTATCGACCGGTTTCGACCCGAACTACAAGTCTACCGGTTGGGCACGCCCCGTCTCAAGAAATCCACCCACTTCGGAGCGTGTTCGGACCCGCCCTATTTGCCGGCGGTCGGCTTGGCCGGAGCAGCCGCCGCGGACGTCTCGTCGAGGGGAGCGATCCCGAGCGAGGTCGCGACCTTCCGCTGGGACCGGGAGATCTGCCCCAGCACCGTTTGGATCTCGGACACTTTCCGGACGATCTGCGCGGTCAGCTCCGGCGAGGCGAAGGCGCGCTCTCCCTTGGCGGGCTTGGCGGCCTCGAGCTCGGGTTGGATCAACTGGACCAGCTCCCGGCCGGACTGCTCGGCGTTGGTGGCCAACCCCTTCATCTTGCTCAGCTCGTCGCGGACCAGACGAAGCTCCTCCTTGGGCTGGTTCGCCTCCGCTTTCCCGATCCAGTCGCGCAGCTCGGTCCCCAATTCGGAGATCGATTCGCCGCTGGTCTTCGCGAGCTCGAGGTCCAGTTTCGGGAGTGCGGCCTCTTGGGCGAGGAGCTTGGCCTGCGCGCGGGCGTAGTTGGTCCGCAGCTC
>JAGQHR010000015.1:6238-15978 GCA_020431745.1 Candidatus Eiseniibacteriota bacterium | reverse complement strand
CCACTCCGCCGACTCATCGGTGATCACATCCCGGAGCGCGAGAGCCTGACAGGCCGAAAGCGCACCCGACTCGAGACCCGCGAGCAGCTTGGGGTGTCTCTTGGCCAAGCGACTCAACGCCATGCGACGCTTTGCGGTGCTCGGGGTCAGCTCCACGCCCTCGATGTAGAAATCGTGCAGGGAGGAGAATCCCAGACGGAGGTAGCCACGCTCCTCGGACGCGAGGTCGAGCATGTCTCCCTCGGCCAACATGACGCGGACTTCGACCCGTTGGGCCGCGTGCCATCCGGCAACGAGTCGCTGAACCGCTCGGTCGAGACTCGCCGGAGCCCCGTACGGCGGCCCCACCTCGCGGACGAAATGTGGGACGTCGCGGCGCCTCGCGAGGCCGACGGGCCCGTACGCCGTGCTCCGGCGGTCGGTTGCAGATTCCGACATGCGGTTTGGGTACCTCGAAGAATGAACGGCAGAGAAATCTCGTCAGACGACCGGTGGTCGACGCCACCATTCGATGCAGCATACACAAACTCGATTGCATATTTCAACGAAAAAACGTTCGTATGCGCTCATTCGTGTGGGAATGAGTTGGGACTGTTCAGCCTTCCTCGGGCCTACACGGTCGCCCCGGGTTGTCGTTTTCGGATGAGCATCCCCTCGGCATCGAGACGGGGATCGCAAGCCTCGTGTCGGGCGAAAACGCGCTCGGGGCTTAGCCGACGGCGACGAGATGAAGCCGCTTGCGACGCTCTACAATCACGAGCTCTTCGCGTTGGACGCGGTCCATCAAGCTCATCTTGACCTCTCGTTAGCGGTTCGATCTATTTCGCCAGGCCGGGCCAGCGTCCCGGCCCTCTTGATTCCGAATCCGCGTCGATCTCTTCAGGAGTCGGGGCACCACCCCGCGCGATTCCGGTTCCGTGTGCGGACCGTCCGCGTCCGCACTGTCCGTGTGCGCGCCGTCCGCGTCCTCGCCAGCGCCAGCCACGTCCTTACGTGTGCGCGCGGCCACGTCCCTACGTGTGCGCGCAGCCGCGTCCCTACGTGTGCGCGCAGCCGCGTCCCTACGTGTGCGCGCGGCCGCGTCCTTACGTGTGGGCACCGCCCACGCCCGGACCCTCCGAATCCGAGCCGTCCGCTTCCGCGTCGTCCGGATCCGGGCCGCCCGTCTCCTGGATCCAACGATCGAGGAGCACCAGCCACCGCCCCGCCATCTCACGGGAGAAAACGAACTCGCCTCCCGGCTGCAGCTCCGCGATCTCTTCGGAGGCAGCCTCCTCGGCCCAGATGAGGAACGGCTCGAGCGCGGCCATGAACGCGCCCTCATCGAGCTGCTCGATGGTCTGTCCGCGAACCGAATGATCCTCGACCTTGAAGGTCAGTCGGCAGCGCGTCGCCTCCATGCCGAGTCGCTGATAGAGCGCGTTCGTCTCCCAGAAAAGGCCGGTGACCTGCTGCCCGTCGACTTCCATCGACTCACAATGGGCCTCGCTCTCGATCACCGCATCCCATCCGAGAAGCTCCTCCATCTCATCGCGGTCGAGGTGGCCGGCCGCGCCCTTCTCATGAAATTGGAATTCGGGATGGAGCAGAGCCAGAGCCGCCGGCACGTCGTGATCATTCGCGGCGTGAAGGAACGCGATCACTACATCACGAGGATCGTCTGCCGCATGCGTCGACGCCACTGACGATGGATCACCCGACGGGTCCTCGCCACCACGCGCCGCGCCGGTCGGATCGGGTGACCCAGGCGATACACCTCGACGACCGACCGCCACATCCCCTCCGTCCGCACCCGTCGACTCGCGCGAACCGGATCCGGCGCCCTCCGACCCGGCCCTCTCCGACCCGGCGCCCTCCGCTGCGGCCCTCTCCGCCGCAGCCCTCGATGCCGATCCTGCAGCCCGCGCGCTGCGACGAGACGCGGACGCATCCGCAACGGTCGCATCCGCACGGGTCGCGTCCGAACTGGATGCGCTCGAACCCGCCGCATCCGAACCCGCCCGCGACGCACCGGCGCGCTTCACCGCACGTCCCTGGGAACCTGCACCCGCCTTCCCGGCGCCCGAGTCTTTCTTCATCACGCTCCTCATCCCGCCGTCGTCGGCCGACGATGGCGATACCCGAAACCCGCGTCCGGACCGTATCATGGTCCTATCCGACGATGCCCAAGCCGAAGAAGACCATCGAAGAGTACCGCGCCAAGCGCGACTTCCGAAAGACTCCCGAGCCCAGCCCGGAGCATCCGCTCGCGAGCAGCCCGGACGAGCTTCAGTTCGTCGTGCATCGCCATGACGCGACCCGCCTGCACTACGACCTGCGTCTCGAAATGGAAGGCGTGCTTCGGTCCTGGGCCGTTCCGCGGGGCTTCTCCTACAACCCGGAGGACAAGCGGCTGGCCGTTCGCACCGAGGACCACCCGTTCGCCTACCTCACCTTCGAGGGCGTCATCCCCAAGGGCGAGTACGGCGCAGGTTCGATGACGATCTGGGATCGCGGCACGTATCACTTCGTCAACCGGGACGGCATCGGAGGCGTCGGCGCAGGCAAGGTGGAGATCGCGTTGCGCGGACGTCGACTGCGCGGCGAGTGGCATCTCGTCCTCACCAAAGGCACGGCTCGTGAGGGAGGCTCCCCGGAGGACGGCAGCGACGAGTGGCTGATCTTCAAGGCGCGCGACCTCTATGCGCGCGGATCCGACCAGGCCGTGGGCGGCGACCTCAAGGCCTCACGCCCCGCCCCGTTTCCGCAGTCGATCGCACCGATGAAGCCGGCCCGCAAAGTGCGGCAGGCGTTCTCCGATCCGGACTGGATCTTCGAGATGATCTTCGAAGGACTGCGCTGCCGGCTCATGACCCGGCAAGGTCAACCCTCCCTCTACTCCGCGAGCGTGGGACCCGAGGACGATCTGCTGCCCCGCCTTCCCGAGCTGGCGAAAGAAGCCGGGAAGCTGCGCGCGGAGAATGCCTGGATCGACGGCGTGCTCGTGGCGCTCGATGACACGGGCCGTCCCTCGCGCGAAGTCCTCGCAGAGCGCCTGCGCGGGGACGGTGAGCGGATCGTGCAGTTCTACGCGTTCGATCTCGTCCACTACGAGGAGTTCGATCTGCGTCCGGTTCCGCTGATCGAGCGCAAGGCCCAGCTCGCCTCGGTGATTCCGCCGGGGCGGTCCCTGCTCTACGTCGACCACGTCCCCGGAAGCGGGGAGGGACTCGTGCGGATCGTGGAGCAATCGGGACTTCACGGAGTGATGGCCAAACGCGCGGACAGCGTCTATGCCTCGGGTCGGGCGGACGCGTGGGTCGAGATCGAAGTCCGCCCACACGAGACGGCCCGGAAAAAGGACCTGAGCGAGGCGCTCGCGCCCTCGGGCGGCGAGTACGCCCCCACCGACGCGCGGGTGAAGTTCACCAATCTGAAAAAGGTCTACTGGCCGGATCAGGGATTCACGAAGGGCGATCTGCTCGGCTATTACGAGCAAGTCGCGGACTTCATCCTCCCCTACCTGATCGATCGTCCTTCCCACCTGCTGCGCTATCCCGACGGTGTCGAGGGCAAGTCCTTCTACCAGCACGAAGCGCCGAAGCACCTGCCGGCGTGGTTCGAGACGATCCCGATCCCCTCGGAAAGCAAGGCGCGCACGGTGCCGCATATGATCTGCAACGATCGGACGAGCCTGCTCTATCTGATCAACCTCGGCAGCATCGATCTCCACCCGTGGATGTCCCGCAAGGGCTCGCTCGACTCCCCCGACTGGGCGGTGCTCGACCTCGATCCCAAGGATGCCCCGTTCCGGGACGTCATCCGGGTCGCGCGCGTCATCAAGAAGATCCTGGATGCGATCGGCGTCGAGTCCTGCCTCAAGACCTCCGGCAAGTCGGGGCTGCACATCTTCATCCCCCTCGCACCCGGATACGACTACGACCAGTCACGGATGTTCTGCGAAGGGATCGCCCGGGTCGTCGTGAAGGATCACGGAGACTTTGCGACGATCGAGCGGGCCACACAGAACCGCAAGAGCCGCGTCTACGTCGACTACATGCAGAACCGCGAAGGGCAGACGGTGGTCCCACCCTATGTGGTGCGGCCGGTACCGGAAGCCACCGTGTCGACGCCGTTGCAGTGGGAAGAGCTGGACTTCGACCTGGACCCGCGCGATTTCCACCTGCGTTCGGTGCTGCCACGGCTCTCGCGGGCCGGGGATCTCTTCCGCCCCGCGCTGGATCGTGGACAGGATCTCCTGCCCGCCATCATGAAGCTGCAGGAATACCTCAAGCGGTAGTTCGCGGCGGTCCGGAGCGGTAGACCGCGGCGCGCTCGGGCGGTGGATCCGCGACAATCGAGCGGTGTTCGGCGGCGCGCTCAGGCGGTGGATCCGCGACCATCGAGCGGTGTTCGGCGGCGCGCTCGGGCGGTGGATCCGCCACAATCGAGCGGTGACGGCGGCGCGCTCACGCGATGAGCCGCGCCGATCGCGAGCATTCGGCCGCGGCGACCTCAGGCGGTGAGCGCGTCCGCCTCGGTGTCGCGATGCTCGATGAGCGCCCAGAGGCCGACGAGCTCGAGCAGGGAACGTCCCCGGTCCGCGACGTTGGTGAGACAGATCCGGCTGCCGTCGCGCTTGGCCGAGGTGTATGCGGCGGCGAGGACACCGATGCCGGCGCTGGTCAGATGGTCGATCTTCTCCAGATTGATCACGATGAGGGGGGAACCGTCGCGGATCGCCTTGCGCAGATCATCGAGCAGATCGAAGGCCTCTTTGGTGTCCGTCAACACGCCGGACAGCCGGTAGACCACCGCCTGCGGTTGCTCGTGATCGATGCGTTGCGATTCGAGCTTCTTCCACGCGGTCATCACGCTCCTCCATCTCCAAGTCGAGGGACAGGTTCCTGCGAGCGGTCGTGAGCCCAAGTGCCGCGTCCTGCGAACACCACCGACAACGCGAGCGTCACGGACAACGCGAGCCGCGCAGTCCTGACGAGCCAGGCAAGCAGCACGGGTTACGCCGGCCGCGCGGGCCGGACGACCGGCTCATTCTGGCAGAATCGTTCCACGGCATCCATCGGGAACTCCGCCCGGTGCGTGGGTGCACCCGAGCTTCGGGCACGGAGCGGTCGGTCAGGAGACGCGCTTCAGTACGACGACGGTGATGTCGTCATCCCGTTCGGATCGACCGGTATGCCGATGCACATCCTCGAGAATCGCGTCGATGATCTGTTCCGGCGAGAGATCGCGGCTGCGCTCCAGCACGGCACGCAGACGCTCCTCCTCGTACGGATCGTCCTGTCCCGCTTCGATGATCCCGTCGGTGTAGAAGCACACCACCGAGCCAGGCCCCAATGGCAGGCGCTGCTCCTCGAAGCTGCATCCGTCGATCAGGCCGACGGCCGGACCGGTCGCCGGCAGTCGATCGCACGAGCCGTCCGCGTGCACGATCAGCACGGGCGAATGTCCTCCGTTCACATAGCGGAGCTCGTGCTTCTCCAGATCGAGCCGTGAAGCGAAGAGAGTCACGAACCGGGTCGCATCGCTGGAGGCGTAGACGTGACAGCACAGGCGGTCCATCAGCTCCGACAGCGCGTGGCCTTCCTGGCTGAGGACTCGATACGCGGCGACGGTGTGCGACATGAGGAGAGCTGCGCCGACGCCCTTGCCGGAAACGTCGCCGATCAAGACCTCGACTGCACCATCGGCGCGCTCGCCGATGTCGAAAAAGTCGCCGGCCGTCTCCAGGCAGGGCAGGAGGCGCGCCGCCAGCCGATAGTTTTCCAGACGCGGGAGATGATCCGGCAGGAGCCGCCGTTGGATCTGCGCCGCGGTTTCCATCTCCTGCTCCAGCCTCGCCTTGACCCGCAGCTCGTCGAGGAGACGGGCGTTCTTGATCTTCACCGCCACCAGATTGCCGAGGAGCGCGAGCGTCTTGAGCTGGTCTTCGTCATAAGACTGGAACGGGCTCGTGGTGTCGGCGTGCAGCAGCCCGATCACCATCTCGTTGTCGAAGAGCGGCACCGTCATCGTCGAGCGAAGGCGCAGCGCGATGATGCTGTCCGACCCGACGAAGCGGGGGTCGGATCGAGGATCGCGCAGAAGCAGGGACTCGTGATCCTCCAGCACCGCGCGCAGGATCGATCGACTGAGGAACGTCGTCGGATCCGCATTCGGATCGATGCCGCGCGATCCGCAGACCTGGAGATCGTCGCTGTCGCCGTTCCGGAGCAACAGGAGGATACGATCCGCGGGAAAGAGACGCGAGACGAGCTCGATCGAGGTTTCGTAGAGCTCGGTCAACGACTGCGGAAGAACCAGCATCTGCCCCGCCTCGAGCAGCACGGAGAGGAGGTTTTGGGTCTGGTTCGAACGCGTCCCGATCTCGGCCCGGATGTCCTGCCACGACATGCGCGTCGTCGACAGCCCCGAGTCGTCCGGCGAGGGAATTCCGCGGCCGGATCCGGAGGCTATACGATCCGATCCTTGGGCGGGTCGGCCGGATCCGGAGTGCATGCCGGCCGGATTGCGGCTGAGACTGCTCTCGACCCAGGCGTGTCCGCCCGATACGGCGTCAGGACCAGGCATCCCACCGTCCCGGCCAGTTCCGGCCGATGCGCCCTCCCGCCCAGCTCCGGCCGGTGCGCCGTCCCGAGCAGCATCGGTCGATGCGCGCTCCCGCCCCGGTGCGACCGGTGCGCCCCGGAGCGCGTCGTCCGCGAACCCGACGATCTCGCGCTCGTGCGTCTCTTCCGCGTCCGCGGGATCCCGCGTCACCGTCAAGGACATCGCGCCGAGGGCGACGAGGTCTCCCTCCTGCACGGCCTGCGGCGATCCCGGCGTGACCGGGACTCCGTTGACGGTGGTCCCGTTGCGGCTGCCCAGATCCCGGATCACCGCCCCGCCGTCGTCGAGCGTGATCTCCGCGTGCTTGCGGGAAACGGACTCGTCCTGAACCCAAACGTCGCTTCCCGGATCGCGGCCGACCCGAGTCACGCCCGGCCGGATGACCCAGCGGATCTCGCGGTGATTGACGACGCAGCTCAGAACCATGGTCATGAGAAATCCCGCCGACTCCCTGCCGGACACCGATGTCCGGGCCACGAATGCTACCGGCTCGGTCCGGGGCACGGCAAGGCGAAGGCCGATAGAGACCGCGCGTGCGTTCCTCTCCCTCGTCCCCCTTGCACCTCCGCGGTCGTGGCGATCAGCCGGGCGGGCTTCCCGGCGAAAAGGGCGATCGAGGCCGTACCTACCGGCGCGTGCCTGTTCCGCAGCTTGCTAGCGCAGGGCGATCGCACTCACGAGACGACCCAGGCGGGCAATCGCGTCCTCGGTCTCGTCCGACCACGGAAGCGCGCAGTTGAGCCGAAGGAAGTTGCGGTACTTGTCCGCCGCCGAGAACAGGGGTCCCGGCGCCACACTGATCCCCTCTTCCAGCGCCCTGCCGTAGACCTCGAGCGAGTCGATCTCCTGGGGCATCTCGACCCACAGGATGTGCCCGCCCAACGGCCGGCTCACGCGCGTTCCCTCGGGAAAGGTCTCACCGACGGTGCAGGCCACGCGAGCCACCTGGTCGCGATAGAGCCGACGCAGCCGGCGCAGGTGCCGATCGAATCCCCCGGACTCGAGGTAGCTCGCCACCGCCATCTGCGTCGGAGTCGCGGTGGCGACCGAGGTGCTGAACTTGAGACGCTCCACAAGGGGCCGGTACTTCCCCGGAACGACCCAGCCGACCCGGTACCCGGGCGCGAGCGTCTTGCTGAAGGAGGAACAAAGCAGCACATTGTCGGCGCGATCGAACGACTTCGCCGCCACCGGCCGATCGCCTTCGAACGCGAGGTCCGCGTAGATGTCGTCCTCGATCAGCGGCACGTCGTGGCGAGCCAACAGCGAGACGAGCTCGGCCTTGCGGTCGTCCGGCATCTTGTGTCCGAGGGGGTTGCCGAAGTTGGGCACGAAGACGCAGGCCGCGACTCGCTTGCGCACGATCGCCTCGGACAGGTCCTCCAGACAGACGCCCTCGTCGGCGTCGGTCCCGATCTCGAGCACCCGGAGATGGAGGGAGCGGATGGCCTCCAGCAGCCCGAAGTAGGTCGGAGTCTCCACGGCGACGGTGTCCCCCGGCTTGGTCACCGCTCGCAGACACAGGAGGACCGCCTCCTGTGCCCCGGCCGACGTGATGATGTCGTCGGGAGTGACGGACAAACCGGCCTCGACCAAACGGCGCGCGATCTGTACCCGCAGGCCCTGGTGGCCGGCGATCGAGTCGTACGACTGGCTGGTCCCGGGATCGTCCCGGACGACGCGGGCGAGGATTCGATTGAGGCGGACGGTCGGGAAGTATTCGGCGCTCGGAATCGCCGCCCCCAGAGGAACGATGCCGGGCTTTTGGGAGTCGCTGATCACGCGCACCACCAGGTCGTCCGCGCCCGGCTCCAGAGGTACCCGATCGCTTCGCGTCTTGGTCGGAACGGGCGGAATGGTGGCGGGAGTACGCACGTAGTAGCCCGACTGCGGCCTCGCCTCGATGTACCGCTCGTCTTCCAGGACCCGGTAGGCCTCCAGCACAGTCGAGATGCTGATCGACATTTGCGAGGACAGCCTGCGGACGGACGGTACCCGGTCGCCGGGACGGAGGGTTCCACCGTCGATCAGGGAGCGAATTCGGCCCGCAACCTGCTGATAGAGTGTGGGTTTGCTCGGATCGGAAGTCATCTGTAATGACATAGTCATCTCCAACAGATCCACTGTATCCAGCCGACGTGTCGCCACTGTACCTGTCACACCAGGATCCGAGGAAACAACCGACGCCGATCGGGTCCTCAGGATGGCGACGGACTCACTCCCTAAGGTGGTTTCCTCGAAACGACGGGATTGTACCGGTACCTCGGAACGTTTCCAAGTGACAGTAATGGGATTTCCAACCAGATACAGTCATGCAGAGGTGGGTCTGGAGAGCATTACAAACGTGGCTCAACCCTCTGTGGAGTTGTCTTCCCTACGTTTCCGGCAGACGGTGTCGGGTAGAGGCAACCGATCAGGCAGGTATGCGGCGGCGACCGCTCAGACAGGAGGGCGGCGGCCCAGCTCCCGATTCCGCAGGAGGATGGCGGTCAACAGCCCGCTCGTCATGCCCACCGCGAGGTCCTGCATCGTGTTGGCCAGGCCGAGCTGCGTCCGGACTCCCATCCAGGAATCGCCGGCGAACTCCATGAACTCCCAGAGCACGGCAGTCACCGTGAGGCATCCCCAGACGAGGAGGACACGGACCCAGCGATCCATCGGTCGGATCCGCGACGTGGTCTCCAAGAAGGAGAAGATCCTGTGATAGGCGGCCGCGACGGCGGCCCCGCCCAGGAAGTGCATCGGGATGTCGAACCAGGGGAAGTGTTCGTAGATGCCGATTCGAAGGAGACCGAGCTGGGCCAGAACGAGCAACGCGGGGGGCAGGAACGCCCGGCTGAGCACTCCGATCACCGGGACGTCCACTCTACTTTCGCTACCCTCATGTGCCGATCTCCATCACCACTGTCCTCGTCTCGCCGACCACCCCGTGGCATGGACGCCTCCGTAGAATCTCCGAACTCGACGGACACTCCTACCGGAAAACGACCCGGAAGGTCCGGACTGGGATCCGCGCAAGGAGACGGACGCGACCGTTGACACGCAGCAGCCGCGGCATCGCCCCCCGCCACTTCTCTCCCTGAAAAAACTTCCTGTCCGGTCCCCACCGATTTCGACGCGTGTCTGGCCGC
>JAGQHR010000015.1:0-6228 GCA_020431745.1 Candidatus Eiseniibacteriota bacterium | reverse complement strand
ATGGCCAACGAGGGGTCCCCCCGGGTCGTCGCCACGAATGCAGGGTCCCCTGGCTCAAGGAGCCCGAGATCCCGCGTACCAGGGCTCAATCCACCGTGCGTTGACCCTTCGGGATTCGCACTCCGAGGAGACAGAATGAGGATCGACAACCACAGAAGAGGCACCCTCATGGGAGGCCTCATCCGGGGGGTCTGCGGCAGCGGGCTACTCGGAATCGCCTGGGCCGCAGTTCCGGCACAGGCCTATCAGCTCGTGATCGACACGGCGGTTTCCGTCGCCGGTCCGGTCTCCAACGCGAGCTACCTGGAAGACCTCACGGCCGGCTTCGCGTTGATGGGAGAGTCGAGCAACCCCTTCTACACCGAGTCGATCGGACCGTGGAGTATCCCCCTCGACGACGTCTCCGGGATCGAGGTGCTCCCTGATGGCGTGCCTCACGCCTTCGGTATCTCCCAAGCGGGACCGAATCCCTTCGGATCGGGAACCGCGCTCGAGCTGCAGATCGCTTCCTCGAGTGCGCCGCAGAAGACACGGCTGGAGATCTTCGATGTCCAGGGCCGCAGCATCGCGCTGCTCATGGACGGAGCCGTGGCTCCCGGCGTCTATCGCGTGAGCTGGGACCGCCGGAACGCGGACGGCGACCGCGTGACCAACGGCATCTACTTCGCTCGCTTCCAGTCCGGCACCTACGCCCGCACCGTGCGGCTCGTCGCTGCCCGCTGATTTCGACTCGACGAACGATTTCGACGAAGGCCAACCAGCTCGAAGGAGACTGCAGAATGAAACTGTCCATGCCTTACGCACGACTCCGCGGGATCACCCGGAGAACTACGCTCGCCCTTGCCGCCGTTTTGCTCGCGGCAGTGTCGCTCGCCGGCAACGTCCATGCAGAGACCCCTCATCTGATGAACTACCAGGGCTTCCTGCGCAACGACGACGGTACGCCCGTCAACGGGACCGTCGACTTCATGGAGTTCAAGATCTACGACGCGGCCACCGGCGGCAACGAGCTCTGGGCGGAGGCCTACCTCAACATTCCCTGCAACGACGGGGTCTTCCAGATCACTCTCGGACAGGCGACCTGGTTGACCGAAAGCGTCTTCGACGGTCCGGACCGCTGGATCGAGACCTCCATCGACGGCGTCCCGCTCCTGCCGCGGCGGCCCTTCACCAGCACGCCGTACGCCCACCATGCGGCCGTCGCCGACATCGCCCTCAACGCCGGGACGGACGACGACGATTGGATCATCGACGGGACGAACATCTACCGTACGACGGGTTCCGTCGGGATCAACACGACGGGTCCGCTCACGCAGCCCCTCCAAGTGGCCGGCGATGTGTTCATCGGGGGTGGTGCGGACGGAGCGACGGACGGAGCCTCCGAGTCGTTGATCATCAAGGCACAGAGCGAGGACTGGGTCATCGGCGTTCAGAACGAATCGACCGCGGGTGCCTCCGACTTCTTCATCGGGCTCGACTCGACCGAAGACGGCATGTTCCACATCCAGGACAACGGCGACGTGGGCATCGGAACCACTTCTCCTAGCGCCGATCTCGACGTAGTCGGTGATGTGGAGGCCTCGTTCTATCGTGCGAACTCCAACATCACCCACGGTGGGCTGCCGGCCCCCGGCACCATCTATCGGGACAACGTCGTCGTGGCTTGGGGTCAGGTGTTCGCCAACGGCACCCTCGCGGGCAGCTTCGGTGTCGAAAGCGCCCAGAGGAACGGCCTGGGGGTGTACTTGATCACCCTTCCCAATCCGATTCCGAACGATGAGATCTCCGTGACGGTCATGCCTCAGGGCTACGGGCCGTGGTTCGCGTCGGCTTACACGAGCGAGCGGGTGGGCGGCACGGACATCTACGTGTCGATTTGGGCACCCCAAGAGATCAGCATGCCGGTCGCTCGTGACCAGGCGTTCTACTTCCAGGTGATGGGGCGACCCAACTGATCGGTCAGGGCTCTGCGTCTGCCTCCTCCATCTCGCGATAGAGCCAGGCCTGCGCGTACTGCCAATAGCGCCGCACGGTGCGGGTGGTGACGCCCAACACTTCCGCGATCTCTTCGACCGGCAGGCCGGCGAAGAATCGCACCTCGACGACACGCGCCTTTTCGGGCGCGTGCTCGGCCAGGCGGGAGAGAGCGCGGTCGAGCGCGACCAGGTCCACTGCGGGAAGGCCGTCCGCCGGGATCTCGACTGCCTCCGTCAAGTCGACCGCGACTCTCCCGCCGCCGTGCCGCTGCCGCTTCTTCCGGCGGGCATGGTCCACCAGGATGCGGCGCATCGCCTGAGCGGCCACGGTGAAGAAGTGGGCGCGATCGATCCACTGGGCCCGGGACTGATCGATGAGCTTGAGATAGGCCTCGTGCACGAGAGCGGTCGCCTGCAGAGTGTGGTCCGGACGTTCCTGTCCGAGGTAGTGCTGGGCGAGCCGGCGTAGCTCATCGTAGACGAGGGGCAGGAGAGCACTCGCCGCGGCCGGCTTGCCGTCCGACACTTCCTGCAAGAGCCGCGTGACTTCATCTCGATCAGTCATGGAACGAGGTCCCCGATGGACGACCGGGCCGGATCGATCGCGAGCGACGGCCGCGACACCGCGATTCCGTCACCATCACAGGCAGCTCATCGGCAGGGTAGGTTCATGAACTGGTCCAAGCCCGAGCTTTGGTAGAATCGCCGCATGGTGTTTCTCCGTCAACCGTTCCCACCGTGCCGAACCCTGCGCCTGACCCGTGACTGAGGGCAATCCCCCAAGAGAATCCGGCCCGGATGCAGCCACGATCTTCGCAGATGCTCTGGAGCTTCCGACCGAGGCCCGGGCGTCCTATCTCGATCGGGTGTGCGGGGCCGATTCTGCACTGAAGTCCGAGGTCGTCTCGCTTCTGCAGGCACATGAGTCGGCCCGGCACGCTCTGGACGACCGCGCGATCGAGGCCGAGATCCATCAGACGGCCCGCGGTCTCGAGAGCGGCGTGATCGGGCTTCAGGTGGGCACGTATCGCATCGTCCGGCTCATCGCCACAGGAGGCATGGGCGCGGTCTACCTCGGTGAACGAAGCGACGACGAGTACTCGGCCCGGGTCGCAATCAAGCTGTTCCGCGCCACCGCCGGGGGCGACGCGTTGTTGGCTCGCTTCCGCACCGAGCGACAGGTGCTGGCCGACCTCCGTCACCCACACATCGCGCGGCTCATCGACGGCGGAGCGACGGACGACGGGCTCCCCTACATCATCATGGAGTACATCGACGGCGAACCGCTCGATGCGTATGCCGACCGGCACAAGCTGACCATCCGCGAACGGCTGCAGCTTTTTCGCGGCGTCTGCGAGGCCGTGACCCACGCGCACCAGAACCTGATCGTCCATCGGGATCTCAAGCCTCCGAACATCCTCGTCGATCAAACCGGGGCGCCCAAACTGCTGGACTTCGGCATCGCGAAGATCCTGGGAGACGAGGCCGGGATGGATCAGACCGCGACGCACATGCGGATGCTCACGCCCCGCTATGCGAGCCCGGAGCAGATCCGCGGGGAACCGGTCACCACGGCCACCGACGTCTACTCGTTGGGCGTAATCCTCTACGAGCTGCTCACCGGAAAGCATCCGCACGCGACCGGCGCGGAGAGCGAGTGGAGGATTGACCGGAGCATCGTCGAAGCCGACCCGACCCGACCCAGCGAGGCGGTCACAGCCCTCGCGGGCGGAGCGACGCAGACGCATCCCGTGGCCGAGAACCGCGGGACCGACCTCCGCAGCCTCGGGCGGCGCCTGCGAGGCGATCTGGACACCATCCTGCTCAAAGCTCTCGAGAAGGAACCGACCCGCCGGTACACATCCGTCGCGGAGCTCTCCGAAGATTTGCGGCGCCACCTCGAGGGACTCACCGTGCTGGCGCGTCCGGAGACGATCCGCTATCGCACCACGAAGTTCGCGCGTCGCAACAAGGTGTTGGTCGGCGCCGTGGCCGCCGTTCTGCTCGCCCTCGTCGTCGGTCTGGTCGCAACACGGTCGCAGTACGAGCGTGCGGATCGGGAACGGACCCGCGCCGAGCAGCAGACGACAGAGGCTCGCTGGCTAGCGTACACGGCGAAGGTCGCGGCGGCGGAGGGCGCCATTCGTTCGAATCAGATCGAAGACGCGGCGCGATTCCTGGACGAGGCTCCCGAAGATCTCCGTGGATGGGAGTGGGATCATCTGTACGGACGTCTCGATCACAGCCTCGAACAGGTCGTCGCCCACGACACCTGGGTGACGGCGCTCGCGTTCAGTCCGGATGGACAAACCTTGGCCAGCGCATCCTACGATCAAACGGTCAAGTTCTGGGATCTCCATCCGCTGCGGCTGCGGCGTACGCTCCGCCGAGAATTCACTCCCGCCCCGAACAGCGAGCCCTGGCTCTACGGAGCGATGAGCCTGGACTTCCATCCGGACGGGCGCCTCCTGGCAGTCGGGTATGTCGACATGGTCGTCGACTCGCTGGCTCTCGGCGTTCGAAAGGACGCCATCTGGGGCACGACGACGATCTGGGACGTCGTGTCCGGCACTCCGGTCGGCACGACGGGAGAGACGGCCCGCGGCTGGACCGAGGTCGACTTCGACCCGAACGGTGACAGGCTCGCCGTCAGCGACCGGTACAAGACCTTTGTCTTCGATCGGCTCGCGAGCCGCCTCCTCCTCGAAGTCGAACCCAGAAACGGTGAACAGGAACGGCGCGTGCAGGACGTGTGCTTCGATCCCAAACGGCCCCGTTTCTATACGGCGCGCACCGATATCGAGACTTGGGACACAAGAACCGGCACCCAGCTGGAAACCTTCCCGACCCAGGGGGACGAACCGCTGCAATTGATCATGGACCCACGGGGAGAACGCTTGGCCGCAGTCATGAGAAGTGGAACCGTCGCGGTTTGGGATGCCGAGCGGAGAACACCGGTAACTTCCTTCCGGGGCCACCAAGGAGTCGTGCACGACGCGGTCTTCGACTCCTCCGGCGCAGAGATCATGTCCGTCGGCGATGACGGACGAGTTCTCGCCTGGGACTCGGAAACGGGAGCGACACGCGCAGTCCTGCGGGGCCATCGATGCGCCGTGCGGTCGATCGCCCTCGCCTCCGACGACCAAACTCTGGCGACCGGTGATGAACGGGGTGTGATCCGAATCTGGAACCGGTCGATCGAGGACGTCCAGACGTTCCACATCCCTCAGGACTGGAGGCCGCAGTGGGCAACCGACGCGATTCCGACGCGGGACGGTGCACGGATCGTGACCGCGAGCACCATCAAGGAGGTCCACCTTTGGAAGCGGAGTGCGTGGACGGACAACGACAAGACGTCCGGCACGAGGCTCGATGAGTTGGACGCCTGCGGAGCCCGCAAGCTCGCGCTTTCCCCCACCGATGACACTCTCTTGGTCGCCAATGACTCGGGATTCGTCACGATCTCCGACCTGTCGGCCCGCAAGCTCCTCTACCTGTTCCGAGCGCACGACGACAGCGTTTCCGATCTCGACTTCGCTCCGGACGGCAGCTGCTTCGTCACGGTGGGCGAGGACTCGGTCGTCAGCCGCTGGCGCTTGGCGGAGGCCGCACCGGTGCGGATCGCTTCGTCGAAGGTCGGCGCCATCCTGACCGCCGTTCGATTCACGTTGGACGGCACACGCATCGTGTGCGGCGATGCGGAGGGTCGCATCTTCGTGCGAAACGGCGTCACGTGCGAGGAGGAGGTCGTCATTCCCGCCCACAATGGCCCGATCACGGGATTGGCGATGGCTCCGGACGGATCGTACTTCGCGAGCTCGTCTACCGACGGTTCCGTCAAGCTCTGGAATCTCCCGGATGGATCACCGGGATTCGTGCTGGTGCAAGGAGAGGCTGCCATGGACGAGGTGGCGATCTCCGCCGACGGCACCCGTCTCTTTACCGGAGGCGACGGCGGTGAGATCCGCGTGCTCGATCCCCGTCGCGGAGAAGAGATCGTCCGCCTGTCCGGACACCGGGCCGCGATCCGATCTCTGCGGACGGGAGCGGATGGAGTCCTCGTCTCGGCTTCCCGCGATGGAACCGTCAAGCTCTGGGAGGCTGGGTCGCCGTCCGTTGCGGTCGGAAACCCCGATGGCACCGCCCGCCGTGACTCGACGGTGGAGAGCGACGCCCGATCCGGCGGATGGTGGAACGCGGACGGGGACGCGCGGGATCATCTCGGCAGGACCGACGGTTTGCTACAGAACGG
>JAGQHR010000159.1 GCA_020431745.1 Candidatus Eiseniibacteriota bacterium | reverse complement strand
CGATCACCCTTCGTAGCATACCAGAACCTCACCAACCCCGACTGACGCACCGACCTCGACGCAGATCGCCGCGTTTGTTCCCGAACGCGGGGCATAGATGTAGATATCCATCTTCATCGCGTCGAGCATCACGACGGGGGTCTTCTCTTCGACCGGCGCACCGGCTTCGACGAAGATCTTCCGGACCGTGCCGGCCAGGGGCGCTGCGATCGAGTTCGGGTCGTGGACGAGCGGGCGCCCGTCGTGCGAGCGGTTGGGCGCCGCAGGCCGTTCCGCGGGGCGACCCGGTTTGGCTGCACGCGGACTGGCGGCGGCCGCCGTGGCCGTGTCCAGGACCGGGCCCGTGGCGCCCGGGTAGTGGCGCTCGTCGTCCTCGAGGACCTCGACGAGCACTTCATAGACCTTGCCCTCGACGGTGATGCGGAGCTTCTTCATGACCTTCTCCCGAATCGATGCGAGTACATCACGTCGAGGCGACCGGCGCGGGACCAGTCTTCCACCGACGCCTCGTGGTGGACGTGGACTGCATGGATGCGAATCGGCCGGCGGAGCGTCGCCGTGGCCGCCGCCGCCAGCACGGCGATGAGCTCCGGGGTCAGCATGTTCTCGGACGCGACGGCGGGCGTCGACGTGCGGGCCGACACGGATCCCACGGCGCGGAGCGCGTAGAGCACGAGCGTCAGCACGGCGAGTGCCGTGAAGACGGCGAAGAACGCGGTGAGCGCGATCATCAGGGGGGACGATGGTTCCATGGCCGATCGTTTCCTCGTGCCCGGCGGATCGGTCGCCTCGCCGAACGGAGGCGGCCGACGCGGCGGTTTCCGCGCTAGAGCGGGATGTTTCCGTGCTTCTTCTGCGGCCGGAGATCACGCTTGGCGCGCAGGATCCCCAACCGCTCGATCAGGAGACGCCGCGTCCAGGCCGGCCGGATGATGTCGTCGATGTGCAGCGCTTCCGCGGCGCGGTACGGGTTGGCGTGCCGCTCGCGATACTCCCGGACCTTCTCTTCCACGAACTTCGCCGGGTCGTCCGCGCCTTCGATCTCCTTGCGATGGAGGACGCGCACGGCTCCCTCGGGACCCATCACCGCGATCTCCGCCGTGGGCCAGGCCAGCACCGTCTCGGCGCCCAGGTCCTTCGAGCACATGGCGAGGTACGCGCCGCCGTAGGCCTTGCGGAGGATGACGGTCAACTTGGGCACGGTCGCGGCCGAGTACGAAAAAAGCATCTTCGCCCCGTGGCGGATGATGCCGCCGTGTTCCTGCGCCACGCCCGGCAGGAATCCCGGGACATCGACCAGTGTGACGACCGGGATGTTGTACACGTTGCAGGTGCGGACGAAGCGGGCGGCTTTGTCCGAGGCGTCGATGTCGATCGAGCCCGCGAGAACGATCGGCTGGTTCGCGACGACACCCACGACCATGCCCCCCAGGCGCGCGAAACCCGTGATCAGATTCGCCGCGAAGCCCGGTTGGAGCTCGAAGAAATCCCGGTCGTCGACGATCCGGGTGATGACGTCACGAACGTCATAGGGACGTCGCGGATCTTCGGGTACCACTTCGTCGAGCTCGTCGTCGTCCTCGATGGCTCCGGAGAACGGAACGTCGGGTGGTGCCTGCAGGTTGTTGGGAGGAAGGAATGACAGGAGCCGTTTGACCTGATCGATCGCGTCCTCTTCGCTGGGACAGGCGAGATGGGCGTTACCCGCGATTTCCGCGTGCGTGCGGGCGCCTCCCAGAGACTCCTCGTCGATCACCTCCCCGGTCGCCGCGCGGATCACCTCGGGTCCCGCGATCGTCATGTGCGAGGTCTCCTCGACCATGATCACGAAATCGGTGAGTGCGGGACTGTACGCGGCGCCGCCGGCGCACGGGCCGGCGATCACGCTGATCTGGGGGACGACGCCCGAGAGGAGCGTGTTGTGATAGAAGATCTTTCCGTAGCCCGAGAGGGACTCGACCCCTTCCTGGATCCGGGCGCCTCCGCTGTCGTTGAAGCCGACGACCGGAATCCCGCACTTGAGGGCGATCGAGAGCAGCTCGACGATCTTGGCCGCACCGCGCTCGCCGATGGTGCCGCCGGCGACGGTGAAGTCCTGCGAGAACGCGAAGACGGGGTGGCCCCCGACCTCGCCCTTGCCGGTGACCACGCCTTCCGCGGGGAGCTCTCTCCCGGCCAGCTCGGGAACGCGGTGGCGCGCCCACAGTCCGAGTTCCACGAACGAATCGGGGTCGAAGAGGAGATCCAACCGTTCCCGAGCCGTCAGCTTCCCGCGATCGTGCTGCCTGCGGACCGCGTCCTCACCTCCGCCCGCGAGGAGGAGGGCGCGCCGTCGCTCCACCTCGTCGCGCGCTCTCGCCGGTCTCCCATCCGTCATCGTTCCCCCTCCACCGGTCGCCATCCGGTGGGCGCGTCTCCGGCCGGGTGCTCCGTCGTGCGCTCGCACGGGAATCCCGTCCACTTCCGGGATCCGGAGAGCAGGCTACTCCGGGGGCCCGGGTAAACAAGTGCGGTCTACCGCAGGACGATCCGGGAGAGTCGCAGTCCGGCCAACGTCGGTGACGTGACTCGCAGTGAGCGCGTCAGACGGGCCAGAAACTCGTCTGTACGACGGTGCCGTTCGCGGGGGATCCGGGCGCAGCGCTGCGGCCGACGCGGGGTCGGTCTTCCCGATCGAGCAAAGCGGCTGTTCGGTCGTCGAGCGTCCGCTCGGTTTCTGCGGGGAATCCGGCCCGGTCACGTTCGAGCGTGAAGATCCGGTCGATCCTCTCCGTCTCGCGGGCGGGGGCATACCGCCGGCCGCCGTACAGATCCTGGTAGTGGCCGTAGAGCTGGGGGAAGTGTCGGCGCAGCATGGGAAGGAAGGTCGGACGGATCGGCTTCTCGAGGTGCACGGTGTTACCGAACGCGTAGCTCGCTCCGGCGGCTCGGGCCGCCCCGAGAACCGCGCGAAGGTCTTCGGCACGATCGGTGATACCCGGGAGAATGGGCATGCAGAAGAGCGCGACCGGAATTCCCGCCTCGACCAGGCGCTGGATGGTCTCGATCCGGCGGCGGGGGACGGGAGCCCGGGGTTCGAGGATCCTCGCGAGTCCGGGCCGCAGCGTGATCAGGGAGACGTTGACCCTCAGGTGACTATGCTCGCGGATCCGGCGGAGAAGATCGATGTCCCGCACCACCAACGGGCTTTTGGTCGTGATCGAAACCGAGAGCCCACGGTATCGGGAGAGGACTTCGAGCACGCCCCGCGTGATCCGGAAGTGCCGCTCCGCACCCTGATACGGATCGGTCGCGGTGCCGATCGTGACGGGACGACCGTAGAGCAGCTCCGGTCGCAGGCTGGTGGCGAGGACGTGCGCGGCGCCCTGCTTCACGTAGATGCGACGTTCGAAGTCCTTCGGATCGTGATCCAGGTAGGCGTGGGTCGCCCGGGCGTAGCAGTAGGTGCAGGCGAACTCGCAGCCGCGGTAGGGATTGATGGTCCAGGAGAAAGGGAGCGCAGGGTTCTTGTTCTCATTGAGGAGTGACTTGCAGGGGAGCGGACGGTACTCCACGTCCGCCCGCTTCCGGACCGGGGCGAAGGACTGGATGCGTTCATTGCGAGACGGCGCGGTCTCGGCGGGGCGGAAGAGCCCGACCTGGGTGTCTCTGCTTGGGATGCGGTTGCGCGAGCTGGCGCCGGGAGCAGGGCTCGCGGTCGGCCGGTCGGACTTTCCAGCTCCACCGAGACCATCTCTAAAGGATGCAGCGCAGGATGCCGTCGTCATGCCGAACATTATTACGGCATCAGAGGCGGGAGGGCAAGCGAAAAAACGTTCGGTTCAGCGCGTGGATGGGATCGGCGTGAGTGGTCGATCGCGTTCACGGAATGTCCAGGGTCCCCCCGGCGCGAGCGGCGTTCGGATCGGGCCGCGCCGTCCGGAAACGCCTACGATTTGACCCCGACGAAAAGCTCCCGACCGAACACGTCCGGGACGACCGAGGGTTCGAAACCCGCGGCGGAGAGCGCTTCCATCCAATCGGCTCGAGGGAAGAGTCCGAATCGGTGCCGGTCCGTGATCACGCGCGGCTCGCCGCTTCCGTCCCGGATCAAGTAGACGAAGTCGGTATCGGTGTGGGTGACCGTGGGATCCGCCGGGAGGTCCCATTGCAGGTACCGGATCCCGCGCATCCCGTCGTCGTGGCCGCCGCTGTGGAAGCGGGATTGGAAGGTCTCTCGGACCTGGTCGGGGACGAAGAGTGCGATGCCCCCCGTGCGACAGTGGAGATACGCCGTGTCGATCGCGCGCCGGAGATCCTCGCGCGTGAGCATGTACATGATCGCATCATGGATGAAGACGGCGTCGAACTCCCGCTGCAGTCGGACCGTCCGCATGTCTCCGGACAAGTGCTCACATTCCGGGTTGAGCTTGCGGCTCACCGTCAGCATCCCCGGCGAAAGATCGACCAGCGTCAGCTCGATCTCCGCCTTGAGGTGGCTGGCGTTGTTGCCGCCCCCGCTGCCGAGCTCGAGCAACGTCCGGATCGGCTGCGTGGAGAAGCGTTCGAGGACGCCGAGGAAGAAGGCGGCCTCCTCACGATAGTCGGCGGGATCGGAGAGCAGAGGCCACCAATCGGCGATCTCCGTGTACATCTTCGGCATCGTGCTCATGAAGACTCCCTCTCAGCAGTGGCCTCTCGGGGGCGCGCTACGAGGACGGCGTTTCGGACGTTCCTGTGATCGAGCACCGGGAACCAAACAGAGCCTAGCCGCTGCGGCCGTTCCGGGACGGTCCCTTTTATCGGGCGGGAGACTCTTGACGACGTGTCCCCGGCACGGCAGGTTCGCCTGCGTGACGGCGGCGCCGCTGCCGGTGCGTGACTCGGTGCGTGCCTCGGTTCGTGGGATGGACGGTTCGATGACACACTTTGCTCGGATTCCCCGGTGGATCTTGTCCTGTCTGCTGCTGCTGGCCGGGAGCGGCTCGGTGGTCGACGCCCAGATCGTCAACACGCTCAGCGGGTTCGAGGATGAGCCCGGTTGGTCGGGCGGGGCGGAGGCCCGCTTCGCGCAGGCGGGCGGAAACACGGATGTCTTGACGCTCGGAGCGGCGGCCAAGGTGCAGTGGCAGAGTGCCGCTGGTGATTCGGGAGCGCTCGGATCGCGCCATCGCGTGCGGGTGCTGGGGGGAGCGACGCGGAGCGAGGCCGACGGCCGCAAGGTCGCGGATTCGTCGATGTCGCACCTGCGCTACAACTACCGGATCACTCCGTGGCTCGCGACCGTGACCTTCGTCCAGCACCAGCGCGATCCGTTCCAGCGCCTGCAGTCGCGCTTTCTCCTCGGGGCGGGGCTGCGGTTCGATATCGTCCGCCAGGCGGCTTGGGAGCTCTCGTTGGGGGGTGCTCACATGAGCGAGCGCGAATCGATCCGCGAGGAGCCCGCGGCCGACTACGACCAGCGGCTGTCCACGTTCCTGCTTTGGGTGGGCAACCTCACCTCGTCGGTCGAGGTGAACGTGACGGGCTTCTACCAGCCGCGCTGGTCGGACTGGGGCGATGCGCGCGCGACGGCATCCGGCGAGCTGCGCGTCGATCTCGCTTCGGCGCTGGCGGTGGGATGGAGCGCGTCTCTGCAACACGACTCGCGACCGCCGGAGGGGGTGAAGTCGACCGACTGGTCCTACCTCACCAAACTGATCGTTTCGTTGTGACGCCCGGCCTCAGCGGACGCGTCGCTTGCGATTCTGCAGGAAATCCACCATCAGGTACGATCCCAGTCGATCGGGAGACGTGAAGTACGCCCGCCCGTGGTTGCGCTCGGTCAGCTGGCGCACGAACTGCTGCAGGTATCCGTCGCGCGCGACCATGAAAGTGGTGATCGGGATCCGACGCCGGCGGCACATGACTGCTTCGTCGAGCGTGCGATTGACGATGATCGGATCGAGTCCGCCGACGTTGCGATAGAGCCGGCCGTCGGCGAGTCGGATCACGGTGGGCTTGCCATCCGTGATCAGAAAGATCTGCTTGTTCGTCTGATGACGGCGCTCCAGGATCTTGCGCGCGTATCGGAGCCCTTCCTGGGTATTGGTGTGGAAGGGGCCCGCGCCGACGTAGGGCAGGTCCTTGACTTCGATGCGCATCGCCTCGTTGCCGAAGAGCACGACATCGAGCGCATCCTTCTGATAGCGGGTCAGGATGAGCTCCGAAAGGGCGAGGGCGACCTTCTTCGCGGGAGTGATGCGATCTTCCCCGTACAGGATCATGCTGTGCGAGACGTCGATCAGGATCACGGTCGCGCAGGACGTCGAGTGCTCCGTTTCCGCGACCGAGAGATCCTGCTCCTGCAGGGTGAGATCTCCCGCGCGCCGGACGGAGTTCATGATCGATTCGGAGAAGTCGATCTGCGTCAGGTCATCCCCGAACTGATAGGGACGGCGATCGGGGAGCTGATCCACGCCTCCGGAACCCTCGTGCGGTGTCGGGTGCGCCCCCAGCGCGCCGAGCTGCAATCCCCCGAAGATCTCCTCGAGGCTGGCGGTACGGATCGCGCGTTCGCCCTTCTTGGTCAAGACCAGCCCGTGCGGGGAGCGCATCACGATCTCATCGTTCTGGAGCTTCCGTTCGAACTCGTCCAGGTCCCAGTCCTCCGGCAGGTACCCCTGTTCCTGGAGCGAGCGCAGCACTTCCATCGTGCGCTCGACATCGCCGTTGGTGCGCAGGAGGAGCTGCTGGAAGATCTGCATCAGGTTCTGGAAGTCGGCCAGCTTCTGCAGGAGAACCGGATCGATGGCGGAAAATCGATAGCGCATGTGCGGATTGTCGGGTGCCCGGGGCCGCGCGGGCAAGCCCGCATCCGCATCGGGAGGTGCCCCGGTGGTCGGTCCCGAGCGCGATGGGCGGAAAGTACGAGGCCCGCTTGCAGAAGCGGCAAGCGGGCCTCCGAGACTGTCGACGCGTC
>JAGQHR010000158.1 GCA_020431745.1 Candidatus Eiseniibacteriota bacterium | reverse complement strand
GTCGCGGTCCGGACCGGCCTCCCCGACGTCGGCGCGGATGCGGCTCCACAGGCCGGCCGGCGCCGGCTCCGTCTCTGCCGCGGCGCCCGTGGACAGGATCACCCCTTCCAACGCGCGCGCCTGCACGTAGAACTGCCGGAGCTCCGCGTCCCGCGCCATCGCATCGAAGAGCGGCAGGACGCGATCGGGCTCCAGCTCGCCATCCAACAACGCCGAGATTTCGATTTCCCAGGTCTCCATGCTCACTCCGAGGGGCGCAGGAACGCGCCCAGCGTCTCCAGCGCACGTTTGCGGGCCCGATACACGTTGATCTTCACCTGCTCGCGGCTCCACCCCTGCTCGCGCGCGATCTGTTCGTACGGCTTGTGCTCGAGAAGCGCATGTTCGAAGGCGATGCGTTCGGGACGCGTCATCCGTCCGGTCGCACGCTCCAGTTGGCGCCGAAGCTCCCGGGTCTCGAGACCGGAGGTCGCCTTCGGCTCCGCCGACTCCGCCGCCGCCTCGTCCAGACCGAGGTCGGCACCGCGCCGGGCCCCCGCCCGGACATGGCTCTGGAGCACGCGTTGTGCCGTGGTGAAGAGGTAGGCCCGGGGGTTGTCCGGTTCCGACCGGTCGGTCCGGGCGCGCATCGCGCGGACGAAGATCTCCTGCAGCAGATCCTCGGCATCCTCGCGCCGCCGCACCCGACTGCTGAGAAAACGGAGGAGGCTGCCGCCGTGCTCCTGAAACGCCGCTTCCCAGAATCCGAGCGCCGGTTGCGTGCTCTCGCCGGTCACCTCTGGCCGCCCCTCCCGATCCATCGTCGACCCGCATCCGCCTTCGGCCCACGCGCCGACTCGTCGAAAGCCTCGCCAGGCCGCTCCGAGGCTCCGATCGTCCGTCCACTGGGGAAGACGCGGGACGCGGGGTCGGGTTACGGATTTTTTCGCGTCACTCCGCGAAAAGCTGGAGGTCGGTGCCGACGCGGTCGGCCATCTCGAGGAGGGTCGGGAGGTCGGGATGACGCACGGTCAGCCATCCGTCGGAGAGCAGCGTCTGCTTCCAGTTGCGCCGGTGGGCCCCGACCGGCAGCAGGTCGACGCCCACGAGGTGGGGGCCGAGCTCGGAGAGAAGGCGGTCCAGGCCTTCGACCCGGGAGATCCGCCCTTCGCCGCGCGCCCGCTTGAAGATGACCGCGGCGTTCTGCCGCCGTTGGATCGGCTCAGCGATGGTGCCGGTGTGGACGGCCTCGGCCCAGGCGCGGTAGAGATCGCGCTCGGTCACCTGGTTCATCACGTCGACGCTGCGCGCGCCCGGCGGGCGGCAGCCGATCTCGCAGAAGACGGCGGTTCCGTCCGGACGACGGAACCACTCCATGTGGGTGAATCCGGTATCGAACTCCAGCGCCTGCAGGACGGACTCTCCGAGGGCGCGGCCGGAAGCGAGGTCGGGACCGTCGATCACGCGCAATCCCACCGTCTGGGGGCTGATCCACTGGACGTTGCGGGCGACGATCGGCTTGGGCCGATACCAGGAGATGTTCTGGAAGAGGATCTTCCCTTCGTAGCAGATGGTGTCGAAGGTGTACTCCTCTCCGTCGACGTACTCTTCGACACTGACCTCGTCGACGTGCCGCAGCTGCCGCAGCGCGTGCTCGAGCTCGCCCGCATCGTCGACCCGATGGGTATCCAGGCTTCCCGCGCCGGCGATCGGCTTGAGCACGACCGGAAACCCGAACTCCTCGGTCGCTTCGCGCACGCCGCGCTCGGTGCGGGTCCGCCGATGTCGCGGCACCGCGAGCCCGGCCTCTTCGAGCTTGGCCTTCATCCGTCCCTTGTCGCGAAACGCGAGGGTCCGTTCCTCGTCCAGTCCGGGCAGACCGAGCGCAGCCCGCAGCTTCGCCGCCAGCATCACGCCCGGTTCCCACAGACACTCCACCCGATCGAGCGGATGCTCCTGCGCATAGCGACGGACCGCGGCGATGAGCTCATGCTCGTGCCCCATTCCGACCTGGACGTATCCGGAGAGGGAGGCCCGCAACGGCTCCGGAAGGGTCGCTTCGGCCACGTCCCCCACGCCGACGACTTGGACCCCGGATTCCGCCAACGCGTGCACGAAGAGGGGCATCTCTGCCGGAAACGAAGGGCTGAGGAACAAGATGCGCATGATTGCCAGATGCCTCTCGGTAACGAAATGGAACGTTTGCGGGCGGGAATTCCCGCCGTCGCGTCCCGGCCTCAGCCGAGCTCGACTCGAATCAGCTTGAGCACCCGGGCGAGTGCTTGCTCGACCAGCGCCGTCTCCGGATGACGGACGATGACGTAACCCTCTCCTTCGTATCCGGTGGCCGCTGGCTGACCCGGGCGCGGCAGCTTCGCTTCCACGACGAGAGACCCGATCTCCTTCTGCGCCTGCTCCACGCCGTGGATCGCCTTGACCTTGCCCTCGCCCTGCCCGCGCAGGAAGACGGCGCCGGCCGCGAACGATCTCTCCGGCGGATCGAACTCCTCGTGGACCAGCAGCCGCGGCCAAGCCTTGTAGAAGTCGAGGTCGTGGGCATAGGAGATGAGCGTCGTGAACTGCGCCCCGGGTGGACGCGCGGCCACTTCGGAAATCGCCAGCCCCCCGTCGGGACGCCGGAACCACTCCATGTGGGTCAAGCCTGTCTGCAGTCCGAGCACGCGCAGGGAGTGGCTCCCGTGACGACGGATGTCCGCGTACTCGGGCCCTTCCACCTCGCGCGGAAGGATGACGCACCACTGGACCCAGGGATTCTCCATCACCTCGAGCGGCGACGGATAGTAACGGGTGATCGAGTACCAAACCGGGTTCCCCCGGATGCACACGCTGTCGAAGGAATGCTCCTGCCCGGTCATGAACTCTTCGAAGAGGGTCGGATCGTCCGCACGCGGCGCATAGAACGAGAGGTACTCCGTGAGATCGCGGGCACCCTCGAGCCGGAACGTCTGCTTCGCTCCCGCTCCCGCCGGCGGCTTGACCACGACCGGATATCCGACCGCCTCGACGAACGCGCGCGCCTCCGCGGCGTCGTGGATGAGCGCATGACGCGCACACGGAATCCCCGACTGGCGGAGGAGCGTCTTCATCCGGGACTTGTCGCGGAAGTTGTGGGCGGTCTCCACGTCCATCCCGGGGATGCCCAGACGCGCTCGCACCTCGGCCAGCGGAACCTGCAGCTGCTCGAGCGCAGCCAGGACGCGATGCACGGGACCGAGCTCGCGCGCCAGGTCGGACATCGTGACCGCCAGCTGGTCGGGATCGAGGGCATCCTGAACCTGACGCGACGCGGCCAGACGTTCCGCGATCGCCTCCGGGATCTTTCCCGGAGACTCCTGGGTCACCAGCGAGAGCCGGACACCCGGCAAGAGCGCCGCGCCTTTGACGAAGCGCAACGTGGCCTCGAGCAGGAAGGGGGCGACGAAGACGACGTGGACCATGGCGGGGAGCTCCTCCGTGCGCCAGTCTAGCCATTCAATGGCCTTGCGGCTAGACTGTCCCCTATGTCTTTCCGCATCGCGTTCGTCACGTCCGAGCTGACCCCGCTCGCCAAGACCGGCGGTCTCGCCGACGTTTCCGGCGCCCTGACCCGGTACCTGCACGGGCGCGGGCACGACGTGCGGGTCTTCCTCCCGCTGTACGCGAAGATCGACCGCAGCGCCCTCGACCTCATCCCGGTCGAGTTCCTGCAGCGGGTCCCGATCGACCTGGGGGGACGCACCTTCTCGTTTTCCGCGTATGCGACGAAGCTCCCGGGAAGCGACTTCGGGCTCTACCTGATCCACTGCCCGCAGCTCTTCGATCGACCGAGCCTCTACACCAACGATCCGGATGAGCACCTGCGTTTCCTGCTCCTCCAGCGGGCGGCGCTCGAGTGCTGCCAGGGAATGGGCTGGTCGCCGCAGGTCGTCCACTGCAACGACTGGCAGACGGGGATGATCCCGCTCTTCCTGCGCACGCTCTATCGCTGGGATCGTCTCTTCGAGCACACCCGGACCGTGCTCACGATCCACAACATCGGCTATCAGGGGAACTTCCCCGCGGGGATCGCGGACGAGCTGGGAATCGAGGAGCGCAGCTTCCTCCATCAGGACGATCTCCGGCACGGGATGATCAGCTTTCTCAAGACCGGCATCCTCTACGCGGACTATCTGACCACGGTGAGCCCGACCTATGCGCGCGAGATCCAGACCAAGGACTTCGGGATGGGACTCGAGGACATGCTGCGTCACCGCGCGGATCATCTCGTCGGCATCCTGAACGGCGTCGACTACCGGGAGTGGGATCCGCAGACCGACAGCCTGCTTCCGCATCCCTACTCGGCGGACGATCTCTCCGGCAAGCTCGAGAACAAGAAGGAGCTGCTGCGCGGCCTCGGGCTTCCCGAGGGCAACCGGGTCCCGGTCATCGGGCTCGTCTCGCGGCTCACCGAGCAGAAAGGTCTCGAGATCCTCCGCGAGCCGCTGCCCCACCTGCTGCGGCGCCGGGACTTCCGGCTCGTCGTGCTCGGCAGCGGCGAGAAGGAGTGGGAGGAGTACTTCCACGCGCTCCAACGGAACTTCCCGGCCAAGGTGGTCTTCCACTCCGGCTTCAACAATCGGTTGGCCCACCTCATCGAGGCGGGCGCGGACATGTTCCTGATGCCGTCGCGCTACGAGCCGTGCGGTCTCAACCAGATGTACAGCCTGCGCTACGGCACCGTCCCGATCGTGCGCAAGACCGGCGGGCTGGCCGACACGGTCCAGCTCTACGATCCCGAGGCGGGCGACGGAAACGGGTTCGTCTTCGATCACTACAACGCGGAGGCGGTGGTCTGGGCGATGACCGCCGCGCTCGACGTCTATCAGGACCAGGAGGCGTGGACCAAGCTCATGCGCAGCGGCATGGCCCTGGACTACTCCTGGGACAAGCAAGGGGCGGAATACGAAAACCTCTACGCCAAGCTGACCGGCGTACCGGTTTCCTGAGGGGCGGTCGGCGGATCGGAGGATCCATGCACGTCATCTTCGTCGAACCCTCGTTCCCTGCCAACCAGCGCGAGTTCGTGCGCGCGCTCCATGCCGTCGGGGCGCGCGTCACCGGAATCGGCGAGCGTCCGCCCGAGTATCTCGACGGCGAGATGCGAGGCTGGCTCCAGTCCTACGAGCAGGTTCCGTCGGTGGTACACGAGAGCGCGCTCCTCGAGACGGTGCAACGAGTGCAGCAACGGGAGTGGGTCGATCGTCTGGAAGCGACCATCGAGGCCCACATCATGCCGGTGGCGCACGTGCGGGAGAAGTGCCAGATCCCGGGGACCTCGACCCGCACGGCCTGGCTCTGCCGCGACAAGCCGTCGATGAAGGAGGTGCTCCGGGAGGCGGGCGTGGCCTGCGCGCAGTCGACGGGCGCGGAGAGCGGCGACCAGGTCCGCGCCTTCGCCGCCGCCGTCGGATACCCGCTCATCCTCAAGCCCCGCTCCGCGGCCGGCGCTTCGGGCACCGTGCGGGTGAACGACGACGCGGCGTTGGAGCGCGCGATCGCCGAGATGCAGATCGATCGCGGCTATTCCGTCGCGGTCGAGGAGTTCATCGAGGGACACGAAGCGTTCTACGACACCGTCACCGTCAACGGGCAGGTCGCCCACGAGTTCATCACCCACTACTACCCGGGCGTCCTCGAGGCCATGCGGACACGCGACACGCCGGCCTACTTCATCACCACCAATCGCGTCGACGCCGAGAGCTACCGGGAAGTGAAGGCGATGGGAAAGCAGGTCATCGAGGTGTTGGGAATCGAGACCTCGGCGACCCACATGGAGTGGTTTTTCGGACCCAAGGGCCTCAAGTTCTCGGAGATCGGATGCCGTCCGCCGGGTGTCGGCGCCTGGGACGTCTACTGTCTCGCCAACGAGATCGACATCTACCGCGAGTGGGCCAGCGCGATCGTGCACGGGCGCACCGAGGGTCGGCTGACCCGCGGCTACTCGGCGGCCATGCTCTCGTTGCGGCCGGACCAGGACGGGACGATCACCGCCTACGAGGGCGTCGAGGAGGCGATGCAGCGCTACGGGGACTGCATCATGCACACGCACTTCCCGCCGCCCGGATCGCCGGCCCATCCCGTCGAGGGTGGCTACATGGCGAACGCGTGGATGCGGCTCCGTCATCCCGACTACGACGAGCTGCGGAACATCTGCGACACCGTCGGTCGGATGATCCGCATCCGCGCGCGCTAGCGCGATGCCGACCGGCGGCGGGATGGCATGAGAGTCCCGCACGCCGCCGATCGACGCGGTCGGGAAGAACGTGAGCTTTCGGCGAAGAATGTGAGCACTCGGCGCGGCCGAGTCACCGATCAGGGCCCGGAGAGAGCCTCGAAGCCCGCGGCTCTCCACCGCCTCACGTCTTCGCGATAGCGCTCCGCCTGTCCGAGACCGCTCCGGGACTGTGCGATGACACGTTCCGCCTCCCGCAGTCCTTCGAAGGTGAGCGGGACCGGCCGGGCGCGCCCCTCGTCGTGACCGAGGAAAGACGACTCGGTTTCGAACGTGCCGTCGCCGTCCGCATCCCACCGCCAGGTGTCGAAGTATCCGTTTCCGTCGCGATCCTCCATCTGCAGGCGTGCGTCCCGGACTCCGTCCCCGTCATCGTCGATGTCGATCCATCCGAGGGGGGCGCCCCACAGATGGATCCGCCCGTCGATCTCGCTGCGATAGAGCGCGAGCGGCCCCTGCGGCCGTACTGGCTCGTAGCGTTTGTCGAGAAGGCCGCAATCGGGCGACCCGATGCCCGGGAATCCCGGAACGGCCGCGGCAATCACACCCTCCCAGCGTTCGTGAGCCTCGGGATCGCGTGGATCGACGTTGCGGTCATTCTCGTCGAAGGTGAGCAGCAGGTTCCGCCAACGCGCTCCCAGGCCCCATGCGGAGACCGCGGACCGGCGGGCGACGTCGATGGTCCTTCCGGCGCGCACTTCCAGAGTG
>JAGQHR010000157.1 GCA_020431745.1 Candidatus Eiseniibacteriota bacterium | reverse complement strand
GAAGGACAACCAGTGCGTGAGCCCGGAACCGTCGGTGATCGATTGCCCGAGCGAGAGGTGAGGGTGCGGCGTCCAAGAGACGCCGAAGGTCGACCCGGATCGCTTTCCTTCCGCGAACCACCAACTGCGACCGAACCCGAGCGAAACACCCCGCCCGATCCGAAGATCACCGCGCAGATCCAATGCCGGCACGATCCCCAACTTCTCCGTCGGCCCTCCACGCACCCAATCGTTGCCGGCGATTTCGAGCCGCACTCGACGGCCGAGCGCACGCTGCGCCGCGGCGGAGAGCGTGACCGCGGAATACGAGCGGATTCCGAGTTCACGGAAGGCGGCGTCGCCTCCGCTCGTCAGATGCTCGATCGCGAGGGAGAGGTGCGGGAACGGACGGAGGGACGCCTGCGTCATCCACTCGGAGTAATGCGCAGTGCCCAGACGTGCGACCCGCACGCCCCAGCTCGAGGACCCCGAACGGGCGACCGCGATCGCATCCAACGAGACGTCGGAAGCTCCTTGGTGGGAGGCGTGGAGCCAGCCCGTCGACCAACCCGGCTCGGTCACGGGCCCCCGCGGTGAGAACGGCTCCTCGAGCCGCGGCATCCACGACACGTTGCCCAGACGATGGGGGCGGAGCTCGAACGCTGCCTGCGCGGGGGCCGCGGCGATCCCGACGATCCAGAACGCGGCGAGCCAGACCCTCATCGTCCCACGACCACCGACTGTCGGCTGCGATCCCGGCCCGAGCCCCAGTCTCGTTCGGTTTCGATGAAGTAGACGCCTTGCGGAACGAGCCTGCCGTCCGGTCCGCGACCGTCCCAGCGGCAACGTTCCTCGGTTCGGTTTCGAGCGCGACCGTGCGTGCTCCAGATCGGGCGCCCCATCAGATCGAAGACGCGAACTTGGAAGTCGAGCGGCGCGTGTTCCGTGCTCACGCGGATCCACGTCCCTGCGGGAGAACGCTCCAACGAGAATCCGGACGGGACGATCCGTTCTCGGGACTCGACGGCCGGTGGCACTGCATCACCGGCAACCCCCGGGGTGCCACCCGGGTGGGGATCCAGCATCCAGGCCCCCCCGCCGAAAACCGAGGGATCCAAGCGCACCCAGGAGCGGTCCAGCTCGGCGAACCCGTAGGCCATCCAATCACGAACCACACCACCTTCGTCGCGCAGGAAGAGGCTGTCCGCGGAAACCCCGCCGCCCGCGCGATCGTTCAGCGATGGCCAGGCGCCGCTCCAATCTAGCGTCCCCGGAGCGTGGGATGCGGAAAGCAAGACGTGGGCTTTCGCTGGCACGGTCGTGGCGGAAAGCACGAGACGCGAACCGCTCGCGTCCTCGAGGCTCCACCCATCCACGGAGACCTCGACGTCTGCGCTGAGCTCGATCCACTCCTCCCCATCGGAGGGTCGGGGCAACACCTCCGCGAGTGAGAGCGGCCCCCTTCCGATCGAGATCCGCAGCGAGTCGCGATCATTGTCGGGATTCCCGTCTTCTGCCAGCGTCGCGTGGACACCGATGCCGGCGACCTGGGGCCTCTCGGGGATCGCGATAGAAAAGGTGTCCAAGCGTGCGGACGCCGGCGCGAGCAGGCCGCGAAGCCCGGAAGTGCGATTCCCTCCGACGCGCACCGCGACCGCGAGCAGGTCGAGGACATCGGATCCACGGTTCGTGAACCGAACCGGGACACGCAGCTCGCTTCCCGGCCAAGCCGCCACCGGGAGAAGTCGGTCGGGTCCCACGATGTCGATCGCGAGATCCACCGCCGGCCGGTTGGCGCGCCCTGGTGTGGGAACGGCTCCCAGAAAGTCGGCACCGTTGTCGTCGGTGTCGAAGCCGTCTGCGGAACGGGAGAGCGACTCGGACTTGTTCGTCTCCGGGGTGGGACTGCCCTCGAAGTACTCGGCGATCTCCAGGTCGCCCCAACCCACCGTATCGAGAACGAGCCCTTCTCGGGAGAGTCGGACCCCATCGGGCCCGTTCTGCAGCGACAGCGAAGCCGGAGCGTGCGCGAAGGTCGAATCCCCGACGACGAACCAACCCCTCGGTTCGATCCAGTCGTGCGGTCCCCCTTCCCACTCGAGCGACCATTGATCGGGCGCCGATCCGTTGCCGGACTCGATGCGGACCCCTTCGAGAGGGGCGGGCCACGTTCCCGAATTGTAGAGCTCGACCCACTCTCGACCGGAGTCGGGACCGTCGGGGTCGTAGACGACCTCGTTGATGACGAGCGCAGCGCCGGCGGGGAGAGGAAACGAGCCCCAGAGCCCGACGACGACGCCGAGAGCCGGGGCAAGAATGAAGCGGAACCGAGCCTCGGCTTCCCCCGCAAGACCGGAGGGGGCTGGGCGAGAGCAACGTTTGCGAGTGTCCACGGTCGTCCTCCGCCGCGACCGTTTCTCGTCACGGCGGAGTCGACGCAGCAGGAACCGGACCAGGGATCCGGGCGGACGGCGTGAGGATCGCGACTAGGCGAGTCCTCGTCGGCGACGCAGGAACCACTCGGTCGAGAGCACGAGCACGAAGAGCGCGAACAGCAACCAGTGGTTCCAGAGCTCGATCTCACGAACCCGTAGAATCTGGCGGATCGCGGTCGGAATCGCCTGGACGAGATCGGAGATGGACGCGAGATCTGCGGACCGGCCGTGGCTTTGCGAGGAGATCTGGCGAAGCAGATCCCGGTCCGACCCGGTGCGCGCGAACTCGGGTCCCATCGGCTCGATCCAGAACGGTCCGTCGGCCGTTCCCAGATCCGCGTTCGACTCGGCCGCCCGCGCGGTGGCTTCGAAACGGTAGGCCCCCGGTGGCAGCGACGGTCCTTCTCCTTCGTACGATCCGGGCTCGCCCGCCGCGGAGAGCGGAATCCGAGCAAGCGGGGTATGCAGCGAATCCCCCGCGCCGAAGACCTGAAGCTCGACGACGGCACCCTCGACCGGCGCGAAGGTCGCGTCGTAAAGAGATGCCGCGAACTGCGACGACTCGCCGGATGCGTAGACGCGCTTTCCCGGCTCGACATGGAAGCGATCCCGAACCGCCGGCTCCGCGAGCCATCGCACCAGTCCGCCGACGAAGTCGCGGTACAGCCGGTCGTTGCCCCCGCTTCCCGCGGCAGTCAGACTCCAGCGCCACCAACCACGACCCGCCAGCCACGCACACTTGCCCCGTTCGGCGAAGCCGACCGCGAAGGCGGAGTTGGTCTCGTTCCCGCTCGTCTGGAAGTCGAGCAACGAGCGCCCCGCACCCCGAGGTTTGAGGCCACCGGCGGTGCGCCAGATCGGAGGTAGGCTGGCAAAGATCTGGGTGTTCTCCGCCGGACTGTCCCGCAACTGGGTCACCGGGTGACGCATCCCCTGGGCCGTCAGGCGCATCGAGACTGGGTTGCCCGATCCCCGACCGGTCGCCGGAAGAAGATCCGCCGGCAGGATCCGGGCGAGCTCCGTCGATGATCCTGCTTGGGGAGCCGTTCCCATCAGGAGCAGTCCGCCCCCCTGATGTACGAAGCGGGCGGTCGCGTTCAGGAACTCCCCGGGCCACTTCGCTTCGGTGGAAACGAGGAGCACCGCCGCAAAATCGCTGAGTTGGGCCGGCGACGTCGGCAAGGCGTCGAGACGGGACCCCGGGAGGGCTCGGAATCCCTGACTCCCGGTGCGCACCAGGAAGCTGTAGGCCAGCGTCGTGTCCGCCTCCAGGGCGCGACGAAGGAAGCCGAAATCCCAATCGATCGCATCGGCCACACAGAGGACCTGGGTCTTGCGATCCTGGACGTCCACGGCGAACTGCCGGTGATTGTTCTCGGGAATCGAATCCCCTTCGACGCTGGCCGTGACGTCGTAGAGCACGAGCCCCGGTTGGTGTGGCTCGAGATCGAACGAGAGCTCCTGCTCCAGACCTTGTCCTCCTTCGATCGTCACCGAGCGGCTCTCTTCCACCCGGTCACCGCTCCGCACTTCGACGAGCACGGACTTGCCCTGGAGCCCGCTCGAAGAGAGGACCACGCGAAGCGGAAGCGGTTCCCCCGCGAAGGCACGGCGATTGGTCTGCACACGACGGATCTCGAGATCCGACACCGATCGCTCCGGCCCCACGCCGATCGTGAACACCGGAACCGGCGCCACGCGCGCGACCCGCAAGGGATCCCGTCCCTGTGTATGCACGCCATCGGAAACCAGGACGACGCCGCTCACCGGATCCGAGGCACTCCGCGTCAGGACCTCTTCCAATGCCTGACCGATCGAGGTGCCGCCCGCGGGCGAGCTGTCGGGCTGCGCCGGCTCGAGATCGTTCCGGAATCCGTACCAGCGCAGCCGGTAGCGATCAGAGAGCGACTGATCGAGCTCGGTGGCCGCTTTCGCGACCTCCTCTCCCCGATTCGATCCGTACTTCGGGCTCGAGGCCGGGAGCGTCATGCTGCCCGAGCGGTCCAGAAGGACGGCGAGCGTGGGTTTTCCGGAGGCTGGACTGCGGACCGTCACCACGGGTTGCCAGAGCGCGAAGAGGACCAGGAGGAAGGCCAGGCCGCGCAAGAGCCACAGCGAAGCCCTGGCCGGGCGGCTGAGCGGAGCGAGGAGTCCATGGTAGGACCAGAAGGCGAGCGCAATGGCGGGGATGAGGAGCAGGACCCAGCGCCAGAGATGGGCGCTCAGAAGCTGCATCGAAAACTGGTCGGCCATGATCCTCCCGTCGTCCGGCCTGATGCGATCCCCGCGCGCTCGGGTCATCGTGCCCGTGAACGGTCCGACCCTGCAAGTCCTTCGGAACCGTTCGTGTCCCGGGCATGTGCGCCGGACCCCGGCGATCGGCACAGCCCCTTCTAACTCGAAGGTTCGTCCGGAGTTCCCGAGCCCTTACTCCAGAGCTCGCCGCCGCGACGATAGCGGGCTTCGTCCCCGATGTCCGGTCGTCTCAGACGATCCCAACCCAGTTGGCCGGCCTGGATCACCCCGACCCCGAAGGCCAGTCCGAGAACGGTCCGCGCGACCCGTGCGACGGCGCCGACGGTATCAGTGGAAGCGAGATCGAGGAGAATCGCGAAAAGAGACATTCCGATGACCAACCCGGTCGCTTTCCCGAGCCGCGTGGGTCCCACCCGCAGCTCCCCTCGCCGACCGAGAAACCAGGCGGCGCCGAGCAGCAAGCTCGCATAGCGAACAAACGCGACGGCGCCCACCCACGTCGGCAGCACGCCCCGCGCGGAGAGCGTGACCGTGAGGCCGAGATTGAACAGGATGTCCCCCACGGGATCGAGGATGTACCCCAGCTTGCTGGTGGCGTTGGTCCGCCGCGCCAGAAACCCGTCGGCGATGTCGGTGAGCGCGAGCACGGCGAACAGGACGACGGACGCCGCCCACGCCCCCCCCAGAACGAGAATGAGCAAGGCGGGAAGGAGGTAGATGCGCAGCAGGGTGAGATGGTTGGCCCAGCCCAGCTGCAAAAGGGGCGCACCGTCCATGCGTTCCCAAAGACGACGGCGACGGACGATCGACCAGAGGAGAGCCACCGACCAGGCGCACTGCACGCTGGCCTCGGGCAGACCCGAACCAACCAGCGCTCGCGTCAGGCCGATCCCGCCCACGGTGGACAAGAACGCACCCGCATAGGCGCTGCCGAGCCGCCGCGAGGGCGGTCTCCCGGTCGCGTCGGAAATGTTCCCGCTCCTCAGGCCTGCGTTTCCGTTTCCGCACCGGTGCGGTGACGCAGCGTGGACTGCGCCGCCGCGAGGCGCGCAATCGGGACCCGGAACGGGGAGCAACTGACATAGTCGAGCCCCTGCCGATAACAGAAGTCGATGGAGGCCGGATCCCCGCCGTGCTCCCCGCAGATTCCGACCTTGAGGTCGGGACGCGCACCGCGCCCGGCCTCGACGGCCCCCCGCACCAGTTGTCCGACTCCTGCAGTGTCCAGCGACACGAAGGGGTCCTGCGGCAGGATTCCCTTGTCGATGTACTCCGGAAGGAACTTCCCGGCGTCGTCACGCGAGTACCCGAAGGTCATCTGTGTCAGGTCGTTCGTTCCGAACGAGAAGAACTGCGCCTCCCCGGCGATTTCCTCGGCCATGAGGGCGGCTCGGGGCACTTCGATCATGGTCCCCACGAGATAGGGCACCTCGACTCCGGTCCGCGTCGCCACCTCCCGCGCGATTCGATCCACGACCGCGCGCTGATCCCGGAACTCGCGAACATCACCGACCAACGGAATCATGATCTCGGGGAAGACGCGGGTCTTTTCCTGGATCAGCGCGGAGGCCGCTTCCAGAATGGCCTGTGCCTGCATCTCGGTGATCTCGGGGAACGTGATCCCGAGGCGGCAGCCCCGGTGACCGAGCATCGGATTGAACTCGCGAAGCTCTTCGACGGTCCGCATGAGAGATTCTTTCTCGGCCAGCTGCTTTTCGGATCCGCCGCGTTCGCGCAGGAGCGCCACCTCGATCGCGAGATCCTCGAAAGACGGCAGGAACTCGTGGAGCGGAGGATCCAGCGTCCGGATCGTGACGGGCAGCCCCTCCATCGCCTTGAGGAGCCCGCGAAAATCCTCGCGCTGCAGCGGAAGGATCGCGTCCAACGCCTCGCGGTACTTGCGATCCGGCTCCGCCAGACGTTCCTTGGCTTCTTCCAATCGACGCCCGATCTCGGCCCGTCGTTCGCCGGTCGCCGCCGCCATCTCCGCTTCCAGGCGCTGGACCTGCGCCCGCCCGCGCTTCGCGGCCGGAGCGTTGAGGATCATCTGCCGCACCCACGGAAGTCGATCTTCGGCGAAGAACATGTGCTCGGTTCGGCAGAGGCCGATCCCCTGCGCACCGAACTCGCGCGCCTGCTTCGCATCGCGCGGCGTGTCGGCGTTGGCGCGCACCCGCAGACCGCGGATGTCGTCGGCCCATTCCATGAAGACGCGGAACTCGTCGTGCATCTCGGGCGGCAACGTTCGCACCTTCCCGGCAAAGATACGACCCGTGGAACCATCGAGCGTGA
>JAGQHR010000156.1:5402-6990 GCA_020431745.1 Candidatus Eiseniibacteriota bacterium | reverse complement strand
CGCCGGCCGATGGAGCGCAGAACCAGTCCTCGACCCCCACCCTGGTGGTCGGCAACGCGACCGATCCCGAGGGACAGCCGCTCACCTACGGGTTCCGGGTCTTCGCCGACGAGGACGAGACGAACCTGGTCGCGTCCGTGGAAGGGGTGCCGCAGGGCGGGCTCACGACATCGTGGGTCGTGACGCCGGCGCTCCCGACCGGGACCTACCACTGGCGCGCGTTCGCGAGCGACGGTCAGGTCTTCGGACCGTACATGCCGAGCGCCTCGTTCCAGGTCGGCTCCTCGAGCGATGTCTCGGAGACCGGGTTCGGAGACGTCGCCGGTCTCACCGTCTCGCCCAACCCGGCGCAGGGTGCGGTGCGAATTCGTTACTACACGCCGCGCACGCCGACCTCGGACCTGCAGATCTTCGACGCCGCGGGTCGGCTCGTACGCTCGTTCCCGGGCGCGCGTTGGACGGAAGGTTGGCAGGAGATCGCCTGGGACGGGCGCGATCGCGACGGAGATCCCGTGGCCGCCGGCGTTTACTGGGTGCGTCTCCAACTGCCGACCGAGTCTCGCGCGATCCGTCTCGTGACCGTGCACTGATTCGCGATGCGGGACGGTCCTTCGGGGGCCGTCCCGCGCAGCACGACGGCGGATCAGGCGTGGGGCGCCGCGAGCTAGCGGGGCGTTCCGCGGCGATCGACGGTTTCGCCGCTCGAGATCTCGAGAGCGCCCCGCGCGACGAGGTCGATGCCCGGGAAGATGACCACGTTCTTCCCGATGCTGGTCCGCGGAGCGATCCGCGCTCCCTTGCCGACGAGCGAGATCCCGGAGTCGAGGTGTCCGGGGAAGCGTTCGTTGCCCCGGTCGTCCCCGTCGATCCCCAAGCGCGCTTCTTTTTCCACCGCGACGTCCTTGTCGAGGATCATGTTCTCGAGGATCGCACCGGCTTCGATGCGGCAGTCGTTCATCAGGATCGAGGATCGGACCTCGGCGCCGGGCTCGACCACGACTCCCGGGGAGAGGATGGAGCCGCTGACCGTGCCCCGGATCCGGCATCCGCGCGAGATCAGGGAGCCGCGGACCGATCCGCTGGCGTCGATGTAGGCCGCAGGTCGATCGCCCAGCCGATGCTCTTCGAGGTTGGTGCGCATGCGCCAAGCCCGCAGATCGAGCGGTGCCTCCGGGTCGATCAGGTCCATGTGAGAGTCGAAGTAGGCGCGGATGGTCCCCACGTCCTGCCAGTATCCGTCCCAACGATGCGTCTGCAGGCGGGCTCCGGCCTGCAGGAGCTTCGGGAAGATGTGATGCCCGAAGTCCGCGCCTTCACCGACCGCGGTGATCTCCCGGAGAGCCCGCAGCAGAACCTCGGTGCGGAAAACATAGATCCCCATCGAGATCAGATTCGAAGACGGATTCTTCGGCTTCTCCTCGAACCGGGTGACGAGCCCCTCGTCATCGGTGTGGATCGTTCCGAAGTTGGGAGCCTGCTCCCAGGGGACGGTCCGGACCGCGATGGTCGCTTCGGCGTTCCGTTCGACGTGCTGCGCGATCATCGCGGCGTAGTCCATGGCGTAGACATGATCGCCGGAAAGGATGAG
>JAGQHR010000156.1:0-5375 GCA_020431745.1 Candidatus Eiseniibacteriota bacterium | reverse complement strand
TCGTGCCGCTCCACGTACGAGAGATTACGGAAGACGGCGTCCGCGGTGCCCTGGTACCAGTCGCTTCCTTGAACGCCCTGATGGGGTGGGAGAATCTTGACCTCGCGGGATCGTCCCACCAACCCCCACGGATGACCGTTTCCGATGTGATCGGTCAGCGAGTAGGGGAGGTACTGGGTGAGGATGCCGACCCGCTCGAGCCCCGAGTTCATGACGTTGCTGAGGCTGAAGTCGATGATGCGATAGATCCCGCCGAACGGAACGGCCGGCTTCGCTCGCCGGTGCACCAGAACGTTGAGCCGGCTTCCCACGCCGCCCGCGAGGATGAGGGCGAGCGTCTTGCGGACGTCGTGCGGTAGGCGCGATGTCGGGCGCAGCGTCCGCTCGCTCGTCGGGCCGACCGCGGGACGGGACCCAGGAGGTAGGGGCTGGCTCACGAGGGACGCTCCATGGTTCGACCGTCCTCGACCGCACCGCCCGGGAGCACGGTGATGCCGTCTTCCAGGGTGCAGTCCCGACCGATGCGGCCGTGCTTGCCGATGAGGGTGATCGCTCCGGCGTCCTCGGCGCCGCAGCGCGTGCCGGGTCCGATCACGACATGCTTGTCGGAGATCGTGCGGCAGACCGTCGCACCTTCTTCGACGACCGTGTTGTGGCAAAGGATCGAGTCGACGACGCGCGCGCCCCGCTCGATCCGGACTCCCGGAGAGAGCACCGAACGGATCACCGTCCCCTCGATCTCGCAGCCGGTGCTGACCAGCGATCCGTTGATCTCGGCCTGAGCGCCGAAGCGCGCCGGCGGCTGCGACGCCACCAGGGTGTCCTGGAGGTTGGTCCGGACTCCCCAGGCGTCGAGATCGATCCGTCCCCGCAGGAGGTCCTGGTGCGCTTCGTAGTACATCGGGATCGTCCGGGTGTAGGCCCAGTAGTCCGGATAGACCCAGCCGTGGACGTGGTGCCGCTCGAGCATGTACGGGATGACATCCTTGCCGAACTCCAGCAGCTCGCCCCGCCGTCCGGGCTCGGAGTCGAAGACCTCGCGCAGCGCTTTCGTGTTCGCCAGATAGATGGTCAGGCTGGCGTGGTCGTCCCGGGGAGCGTCCGGCTTCTCCACATAGGAGACGACACGGTTCGCGGAATCGAGCGTGGCGTATCCGTAGTGCGGATCGTAGGCCATCTTCTTCACCGCCACCGTGAAGTCCGCGCCGGAATCCAGGTGGGCCTCGATCAGCTCGCGATAGTCGGTGCGGTAGATGTGATCCCCGGAGATCACCAGCACGAGATCGGCCTCGACATCGGCGAGGAAGTTCCAGTTCTGATCCACGGCGTCCGCGTTTCCTTGATACCAGTCGCCCGCCTCGCCGCCCCAGAACGGCGGGAGGATCTTCGCGGTGCGATCGAGACCCACGAAGTCCCAGCTCTCTCCCGTCCCGACATGCTCGATGAGGGAGGCGGGACGGTACTGGGAGAGGATGCCGACGCGGGTGATGCCGGCGCGCATCAGATTGGAGAGCGCGAAGTCGATGATCCGGAAGTATCCGGCAAAGGGGAGCGCGGCTTTGGGGCGCTGCATCGTGAGGACGGAGAGCTCGCCCACCCGTCCCCCAGCCAGGATCATGGCAACGATACGTAGCGACTGGCCGCCTTCGATCTTCATCGCGAGATCATGATAGGACGTTCGCGGGATGGCCACAACCGGCGCGAGGTCGTCGGCCCTAACGAAAACGAGGAGCCGCGCCGTGACGGGCAGCTCCTCGTGTCGGGATCAGGCCAGGAGGGACTCGAACCCCCAACCCCCGGTTTTGGAGACCGGTGCTCTGCCAGTTGAGCTACTGGCCTAGGATGCGCCCCGCGATGTGGCGCCGGCAGCGACCGGCGGACCGACGTCGGTGGGGTGCAAGACTCCGGATTCTAGGGGAGCCCGGTGCGCACTGGCAAGGCCGGAAGAGGTACCGTCCGTCCCGATCGTCGCCGGTGCGGCCGCCCCGCGGTGGTGCCCGGTTCGGTCGTGCGGTATTCTCCGCCGCGGAAGGAACCCCGGCACAGGAGGAACTATGAGGAACGGACTCCGGACTTGGCTGTGTGTGGCCCTGGGATTGGGAATGGCGGCGTGCTCCGGCCCCGCGAACGAATCACAAGGAACCGCCGGCGAAAAGTCCGGTGCGGAGGCGCAGACGACGCCGGCGGGAGACGCGGGTGCGGTCGCCCGTGACTGGCACTCCGGGCTGCGGGTCGACGATCTGATCCGCGAAGGAGAGCGGCACTTCCGAGCGCTCTACCAGCTCACCAACGGGGGAGAGAACGCGGAGGCCTATTTCTCCTGGGACGGCACGCGACTCATCCTGCAGGTCACCCCGCGCGACGGCGGATGCGATCAGATCTTCGTCATGCCCACGCAGGGCGGGTCGATGACCCGTCTCAGCAACGGCGAGGGACGGTGCACCTGTGCCTACTTCCTGCCGGGCGATCAGAAGATTCTCTACTCCTCGACCTATGAGACGAGCATCGAGTGTCCGCCCAAACCGGACTACTCGCGCGGCTACGTCTGGCCGATCTACGCGAGCTACGAGATCTACGTCGCCAATGCCGACGGCAGCGATCCCCGGAACGCGACGCACAGCCCGGGCTACGACGCGGAAGCGACCATCGGCGCCGACGGCACCGTCGTCTTCACGAGCACGCGCGACGGCGATCTCGACATCTACACGATGCAGACCGACGGCAGCGATGTCCGCCGGCTCACGGACGAGCCCGGCTACGACGGCGGTCCCTTTTTCTCGCCCGACGGACAGCTCATCTGCTATCGCGCGGCCCATCCCACGGACGAGGCCGAGCTCGCGGACTACCGGTCCCTGCTCGCCGATGGGCTGATCCGTCCGGGCAAGCTCGACATCCGGGTGATGAATCGCGACGGATCGAACAAGCGCCGGCTCACCGACAACGGCGCGGCCAACTTCGGTCCCTACTTCCATCCCAGCGGGACGAAGGTGATCTTCGCCTCCAACATGGAGGACCCCCGCGGCCGGAACTTCGATCTCTACATGGTCGACCTCGACGGGAAGGAGCTCGAGCGGATCACCTACGAAGACACCTTCGACGGGTTCCCGATGTACTCGCCGGACGCGAAGTATCTGGTTTTCGCGTCGAACCGCGGATCGGAGCGGGAGGGCGAGACGAACATCTTCCTGGCCGAGTGGGTCGACTGATTGGGGAAGCGGCGCCGTCAGGACGGGGCTCCCGGCCGCTCGACCGATCCCGGTTGGCGGTGGCTCGCCTGCGGCGCTCTCGCCGTTCTCGTCGCGGTGGTGACGTTCGATCCGCGCCTCTACATCAACGGCGACAACGTCTCCTACATGTTCCTGGCGCGCGATGTCCTGCATGGCGACCTCTGGCCGTCCAGCAAGTTCCCCCCGCTCTTCCCGTGGATGCTCGCGCCCATCCAGTGGATCGTCGGTGTCTTCCGTTCGGGAACGGTGGTTCCGAGCGCCGCGCTCTTTCCGCAGAAGCTGCTCGTGCTGGTGCTCTATGCCGGGTCGGTCGCGCTGCTGGTCCGGGTTCTCCGCCGGAGGGTCGCGACCCCCGCCGGTCCGTGGGTTGCGCTCGTCGCGGCCACGCTGCTGCCCGTCGTCGAGTACGCGCACTACGTGATGTCGGAGATTCCCTTCCTCTTCTGCCTGCTCGGCTCCATCGATGCTGCCGATCGACTGTTGGCGACGGAGAGATCCGGGACGGGCGAAGATCCCCCGGCTCCGGCGGATCGGGTCAGGACCGGAGCGCGCGCGTGGATGACGGCTCTGCGCGGCCGAACTGTCTGGGAGCTCGCTCTCTGGGTCGCGGCGGGGTTCTACATCCGGTCGGCCGGTCTGGCGGCCGGGCTCGGGATCGGATGTGCGCTGCTCGGACATCGTCGCGTGGGCCAGGCGATGGCCTACGCCGCGGCGGTGGCGCTCCTCATGGTCCCCTGGGGGTGGCACGCGCTGGCGACGCCGGGCGGCAATCCCTACTTCCAGCAGTTCCTCCTCGTGAACCCGTACTATCCGGAGTTCGGACGCCTGGACGTCTCGGGATTTTTCGAACGAGTCTGGTTCAACCTGCGCGCGTACGGCGGAACGCACATTCCCATCACGGTGGCCCCCTTTCCGTATCGTTCCACCTACTCACCGCCCCTCTGGCAACGAACCTCCGCGCCCTGGTGGCTCGCCGCTCCACTCCTCGCTCTCATCGTGGTAGGTGCCGTGCGGCAGGTGCGGCGCTTCGATCCCGCTGCTTGGGCGACGGTGGTATCGATCGTGCTCGTGCTTTCGTGGCCCCCGGTCTGGGCGGCCAACCGCTTCCTGATCCCCCTTGCGCCGTTGCTCTTTTGGTTGCTCTGGGAGGGATTGCGGCTCGATCTCGCACGGCCGATCGTCTGGGCTCGTGGGCGCGGCGTGGTCATGGTGCTCTTTCTCGTCTTCGCTGCGCTCACCTTGCGCAACTACTACGCGGAGACGCGGGCGTACGATCCGGTCTGGAAGAACTACTTCGAGACCATCCGGTGGGTCGCACAGAACACGCCACCCGACGCGCTGATCATCGATCGCAAGCCCGGCTTCGTGGAGTTCCTGAGCGGGCGTTCGGCGCGGACGTTTCCGCGCGAAGCGAACCTCGATCGGATGATCGACTTCTTTCGTGGAGCCGGAGCCGACTACGTCCTTCTCAACCGCCTTCCCTACGATGACATCGGCCGCTACCTGGTTCCCGTCGTCAACGAACGTCCGCAGCACTTCGAAATCCAGTTCCGGATCGACGATCCGGAACGCGATCCGGCACTCAATGGAGACGCCTACGTCTTCCAGTTCCTGCCCTGAACGGGGTACTCCTCCGTGAGGGCCGTCTGCAGAAGGGTCCGGAGCGCGGGGAGCAGACGCGCCGTTTCCGGTTCGGGATCGGGCGGATTGAACAGACAGAACGGATCCAGCAGGCGCGAGCCCGGCCACTTTCCGATCCCGCCTCGCGAGATCTCGACCAGGAAGGCCAGCGCGCCGCGATCGGCCAGGGTGTCGATCTCCGTTCCGTACGCGCGAAACCACCACGCCCAGCGTCCGAGCTGCGCGGAGCGGTAACCGGGTGCCCGAGCCGCGGCGAGGCAGCGCGCGTGCGCCGCGCTGCCCGGGTCCGGAGAACGGTGCGCGGCCGGGGGATAGAAGAACCAGCGCCCGAAGGAGTGGAGGGAAAGGGCCACGCTCGGTCGGACCGTGCCGAACAGGTCGGACAGGGCACGCGTTTCCGGCTCGCTCGCCGGTTCCGGACCGGGATTCCACATCGGCCACCAGTCGAGCCAGCGCGCGCGGCGCCGATGATGGAGGGGGAAGTTCCGGTTGAGGTCGACCCCGGCG
>JAGQHR010000155.1 GCA_020431745.1 Candidatus Eiseniibacteriota bacterium | reverse complement strand
TCCCGAAGCCGAAGATCGCCAGCGCCATGATACCGATCAGCACTTCCACCGGGTCGCCTCCCTGCGCAGGGCTCGGGGCGACCGAGCGGCCGCCCCGACGGGGGTCATCGCGTCCGGATCAGCGGCCGCGAGACGGTTCCGCTCTCGCTCTGCATCCGGAAGAAGTAGACGGCCGCGGGGACACGGCGGCCCGTTTCGTCGCGCCCATCCCAGTCGACGGAGGTGAGTCCGGCATCGAGGTCATGGAGCTCGCGGCTCCAAACCCGCCGTCCCGCGGGGTCGACGATCTCCAAACGAACCGCTGCCATCACCTGCGGCAAGGAGAAGAGCACCGTCTGCAAGCCGGAAGCGGGATTGGGCCGGACCGCGTCGATGCGCGGAATCAGGCTGCCGAGGTCAGAGCCGGGCGTCGCGGCGGGAGAGAGCAGCCGCACCTGCACCCCGTTGAGGCCGGCCTGGACGGAGGCGCCGAGCTCGCCCGCGTGGAATGCGATCTCGTTGTTCGTGATCTCGACGTAGTGGCGCGTATAGGTGACCCCGTTCTCGTGCGCTCCCGGCCAGTCCCCACCGATGTAGATGGGACCCTCGTGCGCGAAGTCGACCCGCACGCGCGACAGGAGGCCCCCGTCATCCGGCGTGAGCGCGTAGCTGGTCACTTCGTAGAGTCCGTTTTCCAGGTTGTCGATCCAGAGGCAGACGTCCAACGGATCGCTGAATCCGATGAGCATGTCATCGACGAGCGCGTCGTCGTCCCCGGACGTGCCGGGATTGTCGAACTCCAGGATCTGCGTTCCTCCGACGCCACGGATGTCCACCGTGGTAAGCACTCCGTCGAGATCGCGCAGCGGGATTCGACCGGACGGCACGCCGATCGCGTTCCAATAGCCTGTCTGGCCGGCGGCGCCGTAGCTCGCGGCCGGGGCGTCGGACAGGTTGCCGAAGTCGACGTTGAAGTTCTGCGCGGCGACCGGAACGGCCAGCGCGACGAGCGAGATACCCGTGAGGGCGAGACTCAATCTCATCGTTCACCTCCATGTCCAACAAGCCGGGAAGGCTCGGTGGGTTCAGCGATGCGTTGTCTCCGTTCTCGAAGCTCGCGCCCGCGGGCACGAACGGCTACTTCAAGAGGACGAACCGCTGTGTCCTCTCGGCTCCTGCCGCCTGCAGACGCACGAAATAGGCTCCGGCCGGCACCCGGACTCCCTCGGAGTCGAGTCCCATCCAGAGAATCGTGTGCTCGCCGGCGGAGACCTGTTGCTCCGGCGCCGTCCAGACACGGTGGCCGGATGCATTGAATACGCTGAGCGCAACCGCCCCTTCCGTCGGCAAGGCGAACCGGAAGGCGGTGCTCTCGCGGAAGGGATTCGGCTCGACCGCCAGGGACAGCGCGGAATCCACCACCGGAGGCAGCGGCGTCCGCGACCCGACGATTTCGAAACGATGGGTTCCCGCCGCCATGTCGACCGACCACGTCGCGCGCAGGTCCCAAACGCGCGACGAGGAGACCTCGTGCATCCGCAGCGTCCAGTCGGGCGCGTCCGGACGTGAAGAATCGTCCCAGGTGAGAGTCACTGCCGCGTCGCAGGACACTTCCAGCGTCCACGACGGCGCGGGGTCGCGCTCGGCGTCGAGCAGCATCCGACCGGCATCGAATCCATCCTGCGACAGCAAGCTCATCCGCAGTGTGCTCCCGGGAGCGGCCGGAGGCGCCGCGAGGTCGAATCGATCCGAAGCATCGGCGGCGGGAGCGACGGCCAGGACGACGGCCGCCCGACTCCCCGCTGTCGTCTGCGCATGGAGCGCGAGGGTCCACGACAATCCGTCCCACGGCTCGGCCTGCTCGCCCTCTGCGGAAGCGCCGACCGGTCCCCGCGCCTGATCGTTCGGGCGCGGCGACACCAGATCCGCTTCGATCGCGGGAATGAGCAACGTGATCACGTGGTCGGTGCGATTCTCCAACCAGCAACCGCCCCACGGAGCGAGACGGTCCGGTCCCACGATGTACGGGTAGAACAGATCGTTCGGAGATGTATCCGGGTCGTAAACATAGATCTCGCTCACGACCGGATCGACTTGGCTGCGCGCCTGGTCGAAGCGAATCGGCACGCCTGCGTCTTCGATCCACAACTGGTCGGAGGCCAGGCTCACTGCATAAGCGGCGGGATTGCCCACCATGTTCCAACCCGGGTCGAGCTCGCGGGAGAAGCAGACCGCATCGTTCGCCGGGAGACTGGAGCGACCGGAAAGCGCCCAGGGCTCCTGGGGGGTCGCGAACGCCAACCAGTACGCGCGGCCGCTCTCGAACGCCGTCGGATGTTGCGCGTCGACGACGACGTACGCCTCCTGTGCTTGATCCCACCAACCCATGCGCCAGCTCGAGACTCCGGCCTCGCCGAAACGCGCGTGCAAGAGCCCGTAGCCGGTCCCCGGATCGTCGACGAGGAGAGGCGCGGCCACCATCCGGTACTGGTAGGGAACCAGGGAAGGCGCCGTGGCTTCGCCGCTCACGCCCATTCGGTGGGGGGCCTCGGCATCCCCGTGGGAAACCACCAGACCCAGCCCGGCGTCGAAGTAGGTCAGGTAGTACTCGATTCCCCGAACCGTGTAGTCGGTGAGATCGAACTCGCCCGTCCAGAGGTCGCCTTCCTGCGTGAACGACGGAACCTGCTTGTAGTCGAGCGTCCCCGCGACGCGATACCAGCCCTGCAACGTCTGCACGGCGCTGCCCGCCGTGGTGACCCGAATGAGAACGGTGTCGCTCTGCGGCAGGACCGTCACCTCGCTCACCTTGTCCGAGCAGAGCTCCGGAGTACAGGTGACTTCGCTCCCCAGGAAGATCCCATCGCAAAGGGTTTCGACGACGATCGTGCAGGTTCCCGCGTCGGAACAGCAGGCGCCCGGCAGGATGCAGGACTGCGGACCGCAGGTCGTACCGTCGCCCAGATAGCCTCCGTCGCCGCAGGCGGTCTGCGTGATCACCAGGCAATCACCCCCGGTCGTGCAACAGGCACCGACCGGCTCGCAAGCCGCCTCCGTGCAAGTCGCGCCCGCGGCCCAGCTGCGCCCACCGCTGTCGAGACAATCAGCCTCGGTGAAGACCTCGCAGCCCCCGTCGTCGAAGCAACAGGCTCCGAGCGCGATGCACGTCACGGTCTGGCAGGTCGTGTCGTCGCCTTGGTAGATCCCGACAGCGCTTTCGCAATCCGCCCGGGTTCCGACGGTGCAGGTCCCGTCATCGAAGCAGCAGGCCCCGACGGCGACACACACGGCCGTCGTGCAGTCCCCCTCCGACCAGACTCCGCCCGAGGAGATGCAATCCGATTGCGTTTCCAAGGTGCACTGGCTGCCGATGCAGCACGCGCCCACCGGCGCACACGGACCGCCGTCGCAGGTGGTTCCGTCTCCCAGATACGTGCCACCGGCGACCGAGCAGTCCGTGCCACTGCCGACCAGGCAGCTCCCGTCCCCGAAGCAACACGCGCCGTCCGCCGGCCGCGCCACACCGGAAAGCGCGACCTCCGCGCACTCCGTCCCGGTGTCGAGCGTGCAGGCGAACGCTCCTTCCTCGTGCGGCTGGAATCGGATCGTGATCTCCTTGGCCGCACCACCCGCGAGGGCGTAGGTCCCGTCTCCGACGACGACGAACTCGTCACAGGACGAGATCATGACCCCTTGGAGGAGGCCACCCCCGTCGTTGGTGATCGTGATCCGGCGATCGGCCGTCCCGTCGATGGGAATCTCGCCGAAGTCCAGACCGGTGGCGGAGAGCGAGCACACCGGATCGGCCTCGACGGAGGCCTGGAGAGCAACCGGTGCGCACGCGCTTCCCGCGTCGATCGAACAGCTCGCATCACCGATCACACTCGGATGGAAGACGACCGTGATCTCCAGCGACTCGCCGTTCCCCAGCTCGTACGACGACGGCTCGCGCACGACGAAGTCCGGGCACGGTGACTGCACGACGCCGGTGAGGACGCCCCCTCCCGTGTTCGACACCGTGAACGTCGCGATGAGCGAATCGCTCAGCGTGGTCGTCCCCAGATCGAGGCTCTCGGCCGAGAGCGCGCACTCCGGCAGCGGATCTCCCTCGCCCAGCACGGCGACCGCGTCGCAGGAGGATCCCGCGTCCACGGAGCAGGAGAACGGCCCGGCCGTGGACGGCGTGAAGCGGACGAGGACCTGCGCCTCCTCGCCCGCAGCAAGGGAATACGCACCCCCGACGATCTCGATCTCGGGACAGACCGAACCGGCGGTGCCGTCGAGGACCCCACCTCCGTCGTTGCGGACGACGAACGAGGACTCGCGGGTTTCGCCCATGGGGACGAGGCCGAAATCGAGACTGTCCGGCGAGACCGCACACACGGGCTCGACCACGCCAGTCCCGGTCGCCGTTACCGGTGAGCAGGAATCGCCCACCGCGATCTCGCACAACGCGTCTCCTTCCACGAGCGGAACGAAGCGAACCCGGAAGGTCGCGACCTCCCCGGATGCGAGATCGTAGGAAAGGCCGCCTCCGTCGAGCGGCTCGACACTGAACGCGGAACAAGCGAACGAGACCGTACCCTGGAGCTGGCCGTCCCCCGCGTTCGTCACCGTGAAGTCGCGGGTCGTCGAGCTGCCGACCTCGACCGCTTCGAAATCGAGCGCGGTCGGATCGACCAGACAGCTCGGCGGCTGCACGGCCGTGCCGTCCAGCGCGATCGAGGCGCACGAGCCTCCCGTGCCCAGATCACATGCCGCCGGTCCCGCCTGGATCGGGCTGAAACGGACGGTAAACTCTTTGAAGGCGCCGGGCCCGAGTGAATAGGAAGGATCGTCGAGCACCGTGAAGGCGCCGCAACCGGTTTCGACGCTTCCCGCCAGCGTTCCACCGCCGGTGTTCGTGATCGTGAAGGTGCGGTCCGCGGTCTCTCCGAGGAACACATCCCCGAAGGAGAGCCGGTCGGTGGAAACGGAGCAGGCCGCGCCGGGGACGCCCCGCCCTGTCGTCTGCGGTCCCGTACAGATCGCGGTACCGGAGTCGAGGGTACAGACGAACGGACCCGTCGCGGCGGGAGCAAAGCGAACCACGAAGTCCTTCGATTCACCATGCGCGAGAGAAAACGAACCATCGCCGAGGACCGAGAACTCAGGGCACGGAGATGCCAGCGCGCCGGTCAGGATCTGTCCCCCCGAGTTCGTCAGCTTGAGCGGGAGGTCCGCGACCTCCCCGACCGCGACGTCCCCGAAGATGAGCGCCGTGGGGTTGAACAGGCAGTCGGGCGCGAAGTCACCGACGCCCACCACCGGGAGGTTGCCGCAGTTGCTTTGGATAGTGCACTCCGCGTTCCCGGGTCCGGTCGGAGCGAAGCGGAGCGTGAACGTCTTGGACTCGCCCGCGCCCAGGCTGTAGCCGGTGGAGCCGATAATCGAAAACGGTGCGCAGCTTTCCGAGACCGTACCGGAGACGACGCCTCCCCCGTCGTTGCGCACTTCGAACGTCAGGTCGCGATACTCGTCGACCGTGACGACTCCGAAGTCGAGCGAGGCTGGATCGATCACGCATTCGGGAGCCGGCTCGCCCAATCCGTGCGCCTGGACGTCGGAGCAGCCGGCCCCGACGAAGATGCCGCAGTTGGCCGAGCCCGTCGCGACAGGCTGGAATCGAACTCGGAAGTCCTTGGACTCGCCCTGAGCCAACGCGTACGACGGATCGCCGATGATCGCGAAGTCGGGACATCCCTCGGTGATCGTCCCCTCGAGATCTCCGATGCCGGTGTTGCTGACGGAGAAGATTCGTTCCGCGGACTGACCGACCCCGACGCCCCCGAAGTCGAGGTCCACCGGATCGACGACGCACACCGGAGGCGGCACACCCTGTCCGATCGCGATCAGATTCGCGCAGTCCGTGCCGGTATCGATCGGGCAGTTGTACGGCTCTTCCGCGATCGGAGAGAAGCGCACGGTGATGACGGCCGTCTCGCCCGGTTGCAAGGAATAGGCCGGGTTCCCGATGATCGAGAACTGCGCACAGGACTCGGTCACGGTTCCCGAGAGGATGCCGCCGCCATCGTTGGTGATGGTGAAGGCAAGATCCCGCGACCGGCCGGTTCCGACATCCCCGAAGAGCAGCGAGAGCGGCGCGTTCGGATCGGGCGTCTCGACCACGCAGGCCGGGGCGGGCAGTCCGGTCCCACTCAGTGGAAGCAATCCGCAGTCGGTGCCGAGATCGAGATCACATTGCGCCGGCCCCTCCGCCACCGGAGAGAAACGCACGGTGAAGTCGGCATGCTCGCCCGGAAGCAGAAAGTAGCTCGGGCTTCCCTGGACCGCGAAGGCCGGGCAGGCTTCGGTGATCGTCCCTTCCAGGACATGCCCCCCGTTGTTCGTGATCGTGAACGTCTCATCGGCGAACGACCCGACCATGACCGGTCCGAAGTCGATCGACGTCCGATCGAGATCGCACTGCGGCTGCGGACAGGGATCCGGAGTGCAGGTCGTCAGATCTCCCTGGTAGGTTCCGCCGCCCTTCGTGCACTCCAGCTCGCTCAGCTCCTGGCAGTCGACGAGGACGAAGCAGCAGGCACCGGTGGGAGGAGGACACGGATTCGGGGTGCACGACGTCCCCGGTCCCTGCCAGACATGACCGAGATCGCTGCAGTCGATCTCCGTCACCTCCGTACAGGCTCCGAGCGGCGAGCAGCAGGCACCGAGAGGGGGAGGACAGGGATCGGGGTTGCACGAAGTCCCTTCTCCCTGGAAGACGCCGCCATCGGCTTCACAGTCCGGCTGGATGTCCAGGCGGCAGGTCCCATCCGGGACGCAGCAAGCTCCCTGACCGGGACACAGCGCGCTGCCGGGAACCCCGAATCCCAGTACGCCCAGGTCGACGATCGGATCGATCTCGGGCGGGCCGGAGTCGTCGAGGAAGATCGCGCCCTCGGTGGGATGCGGAGTCAGCGAGAACGTGGACGGACCCGGCATCGCTTGAATCGCGAACCAGTAGATCTCCACGAAGTACGACGTCTGCGGGACGCCGT
>JAGQHR010000154.1:5230-7033 GCA_020431745.1 Candidatus Eiseniibacteriota bacterium | reverse complement strand
TGGCCGCCGTCGTGAAGAGAAAACGCCCATGGTCGTCGCCGCAAAGCTCCCAGAACTCGTGATGGGCCCGCGCCAGAACTTGGCGCGGGCCCAGACCGTGCGCCGGATCGAGCGGCCAAGTCCAGATGCCACCGCTGCAGGCCACGGCGAGCCACGCACCGTCGTGCGCGAAAAAGAGCGACCGCGGATCGTGTTCAGGGCGGAGCACGATCGGGAACGGACGGGCCAGCGACCATGCCCCGAGAATCGAGTTCGTCCCGGTGGTGACCACGCTCGGCTCGGATCGATGGAACGCGCAACGGAACCCCCACCACGGCCGGCGCGGCTGCAGCGAGAGCGAGGCCGCCCCCGGAGGGGTCGACATGTCGAAGAGATCGATTCCGGCGCGAGACCCCAGCCAAACGAAGCGTTCATCCGGATCGATCCCCAGTCCCAGAACGTCCTCGACACCGTCGCGGTGACGGACCTGCAGAAGCTCGGCCGGTGAGTCCGGCTTGGTCGGCGTCCTCCAGACCGTGACGTCTCCGTCCAGGCTCGCCGCCGCGAACGTCCTTCCACGTGGAGAGATCGTCACGAAGTTGATCGAATCGCGATGCACGCCCGGCAACAGACGCCCCTCTGCATCGAGATCCTCGACCGCGAGCATCCGCAGATCGCCCCCTCGGCTGACCAGCGCCCACGATCCCGTCGGATCGACATCGACGCGGGCCACGTCGCCGAAGAGATCGGACCGCTGCGGCCACGTGGCGATGGTCCGATCCTCGCCGGTCTCATAGTTCCAACGATGGAACTCGACCTTGCCCTCGGCGGCCGTCCAGACGATCACCTCGGGCCGATCCTCCAGCACGCGGAGGCGCAGGACGGTGATCGTTCCGACGTCGAGAAGCGCTTCCTGCGTGCCGGAGGGCACCGACCAAACCCGAACCGTGCCGTCGTACGCTCCCGTCACGAGCCGCCGCGAGTCCGCGGTGAACTGTGCCTCGTAGATCCACGCGTCGTGTCCGACGAGCCGGATCGGGTCACCGTCGGGCAACGGAAAGAGCAGGACGTATCCCTCGTGGGACCATCCGACGACCAACCATCGCCCATCCTCGCTGAAGTCGACGGCCCAGGGATTGAACACCTCCGGTTCGGTCGGCGTGTAGAAGTGTGAATAGGCAGGCCCCTGGCCGAGCTTGGCGAGCGCGAGCCGTCGGACGTGTTCCTGGTCTGCGAGCTCCAGGCTGCGCATCGCGTAGGCGAGGGCGCGCGACGGGACGGTTTCGTTTTCCGCCAAGGTGTAGAGATGGGCTGCTTCCGCGCGGTCCCGTTCCCGAATCGCCACGTCGCGCGCTCGCGCCACGCGTTGAGCCTGCAGAGATAGGATGACGGCGAGGATGAGCAGCGAGACCAGGGCCACGGCCCCCGCCGTGACTCCCGTCCGATGGCGGCGCACGAACTTCCGAAGCACGTAGCGCCGGGTCGGAGGCCCCGCTTCCACCGGTTCGTGGGCGAGGTGACGCTCCACGTCCGCACCCAGCTCCTTCGCCGAGTCGTAGCGTCGCGTCCGCTCGGGGGCGAGGGCCCGCAACACGATCCAGTCGAGATCGCCCCGCAGCGCCCGCCGGAGGCCGGTCGCATCCGTGCGGCGCCGCGCGGCCGACGTGGCCGCCTCTTCCCGCAGACCGCGCAGGCGTGCGCTGGGCGCGAGTAAGTCGCCTTCGCTCAAAGCTCGGAGGTGCAGCGCCAGACCGGGCAACGATCGTTGCGCGCGCGCGAACGGCAACACTCCCACCAACAGCTCGTAGAGCAGGACACCCAAGG
>JAGQHR010000154.1:0-5205 GCA_020431745.1 Candidatus Eiseniibacteriota bacterium | reverse complement strand
TATCGGACCCGCCGAGCCGGGCCTGCTCCGGCGACATGTAGTCGGGTGTCCCCACGAGGACCCCCACCCCGGTCAGCGTCGCGTGCTCGACGAGCTTGCCGGTCAGCGCTTTCGCCACTCCGAAGTCGATGATCTTGGGAGACGGGATTCCGTCGATCTCCTCCACGAGGATGTTCGACGGCTTGAGGTCGCGATGGATCACTCCCTTCTGATGGGCATGCTGCACTCCCGCACAGATCCGCACGAAGAGCCGGAGGCGGTCCGGCAGCGCGAGCCGGGTCCGGTCGCAGTACGCGGTGACCGGTTGTCCGTCGACATGCTCCATCACGAAGTAGGGGCGGCCGTCCTCGGTGTGGCCAGCGTCGAAGACCTTCGCGATCGCGGGATGGTCCATCATGGCCAGCGCCTGACGCTCGCCCTCGAAACGAACCAGCACCTGCGCGGTGTCCAAACCCCAACGCACGACCTTGAGGGCGACGCGCCGCCGGACCGGTGTCTCCTGACGTGCGAGATAGACGTGGCCCATGCCGCCTGAGCCGAGCTTCTCGACGATTTCGAACGGCCCGACCCGGGATCCCGGCGCGAACCGCCCCTGGTTCGGCACCGAAGCTTGATCCTGATCGAAGCGCCACAACGACTCGACCTCATCGGCGAGCTCGGGACTCTCCTCGCGCACCGCACGCAGGATGCGGGCGCGTTCGTCCTCGTCGGCTTCGACGAGCTCCCAGAGGATTTCCTTGATGCGGGAGACGCGGGACTCCAGGTCGGCCTCCGATCTCATCTCGGGTCGGCATCGGTAGCGAGAACGGGTGCACGCGAGCGTCGCGCCACGCCCCCGGCCCGACCCGTGCGACTACGGCTGGAGCCTACTCCGTCAGCGGAACGACCGGACCGTCGCCGGAAGCATCCGGCGCGATTCCACGGCCCATTTCCCTCTTCAGCCAGAGCCTGGCGTAGCGCCAATCCTCCTGTACCGTCCGCGACGTGATTTCCAAGCCGCGAGCGATCTCCCGCTCGAGCATTCCGAAGAAGAGCCGCAGCTCGGCAACCCGCGCTGCACGCGAATCATCCTTCTCTAGTCGAGACAGAGCACGATCGAGGTCGACTAGCCAGCAGATCTCGCTGTCGTTGCCGATCAGCGACTCGACCAGTGACACGCGCAGCCAACCCCCGCCCCGCTTTTCAGCCTTCCGGCGTCGCGCGTGGCAGACGAGAATGCGGCGCATCGTACGGCACGCAACGGCCAGGAAGTGGGACCGGTTCTTGATCGACAAGCGTCTACGGCCTGCCAGGTAGTGATAGAGCTCGTGGGCGAGCTCGGTCGGCTGGAGGGTGGCATCGGGCCCCTCCCGTCCCATGAGCCGGCGGGCGATCTGTCTGATTTCAGTTTCGAGGAGGGGATAGAGCCTCTGCATCACCTCGCTCGCGGGCGCGTCGCGTCCCAGCTCCGCCAACAATCTCGTCACTTCCGTGGGTGATTCCCGGTTCATCGTGCAGCCTTTGGGTTCGAGTAAGACGTTCGATGGCGGCCCCGGAATACGGCACGGCGAGTATAGCGATTCGTGGCGTTCGAAACGAGCCCTGGTATCGCGCGAGCCGCTCCCCGCTCGCCTTCGAAGCACTTTCATCCTGGCGCGGACGCGCCCGCTGCCGTCCCCGCTGGTCGCGGCGGGGCGGGACACGGTATAGTCTCGAGGCTCGCACGCGCGCCCCGGCCGGAGGTGCCCGCGAGATCCATCACGGAACTGAGGAATGTTCTGGAGGCGACGATGACGTTGGACGAATTCGTTGGACAGGGATGGAACGACCACGGAGCTGACCCACAGGCGGTTTGGAACCGTCTGCCCGAGGGAATCCCGCTCGCCGACACGTCCCTCGGGATCGCCCAACTGGCCAACCTGGCAACGCACGTTTCGGGAGAGCATCTCGGTCGTTGGGACGACGGACTCGCCTTCCTCGACCGCCTGATCGATCTTCCACACTTCGACCCGGAGAAGCCGGAAGGCAAGGCCGTCCACCGTCTCGGCGCAGTGCTCCACTACTGTGCCGGACGTCCCGCAGAAACCGAAGCTCGACTCGCCCGGACGCAAGATCCGAATCGAAATCCCAGCTCGTCGCGCGTCCGAATGCTGGCCGTGGCCTCCTCCGCCCTGGCGCAGCACCGCCGCACGGAAGAAGCGATGGCCGCGTTCCAGGAGGCTCTGTCATTGGCTTCCTACGGACCGGACGCCGGCGATCCCGCGGCCCAGGCGCTCGCGATCACGGGGAACAACCTCGCCGCGGAGATGGAGACGAGAGCAGAGCTGAACGACGAAGAGAAAGCCCTGATGCTACGCGCGGCCGAGGTGGGGCGGAAGTACTGGGAGATCGCGGGCAACTGGATGAACGTGGAGCGCGCGGAGTATCGGCTCGCCATGAGCAACCTCCGGGCCGGTCGCGAGGAGCACGCGCTTCGGCATGCCGAAACGTGTCTCCGCATCGTCGAAGAGAACGGAACTCCGGCCGGCGAGCTCTTCTTCGCGCAGGAAGCACTCGCCAAGTCGCACCACGCGTTGGGTCAGTCCGAAGCCGCCCACTCCGCGCGCGACGCCGCGTCGGGGGTGCTGGCGAGCATCGAGGACGAGGGATTCCGGCAGTATTGCCAGGGTGAGCTGGCGAAACTCGACGCCGCGCTCGCCGCGGTCTGAGGCGATCTCGCGTGCGAATCCTTGGCTCTCTCGTCGTCCTGCCGATCGTCGTCGGATTGTCTCTGGGAACCGCTTCCTGCCGAGCAGAGCAGAGCCCGTGGGGATTGGGGCCGCACCTGGCGATCGGCATCCCCCTCGACGATTTCGGCGATGTCTCCGAACTCGGGGCGGGGCTGGGGCTCCGCGCAACCTACGAGTTCTCGAACGCCCTCTCCCTCGGTGCGAATGCGGCCTACCTCTCCTACGGTCGCGCGCGGACGTCGATCTACGACGACCCGGTGTACGGAATCCTCGTTACGGAAACCTCGAGCCAGGGCTTCCAGCTCACGGCCGGTCCCCAGCTCGCCGTGGCCGGACAGCAATGGCGTCCCTATGTCTCCGCGCAGGCGGGGCTCTACCAGTTCCGCACGAACACGGCGATTCCCGGCACCGAGTACTCCGCGACGATCTCGAGCACCTGGGCATTGGGATGGAACGGAGGATTCGGGTTCCAACGCGACATCGGGCTCGGTCCCTGGATCGACTTCGGCCTCGACTACCACACGATCTATGACCTGCCGGGACCGCTCGTAGAGAATCCGGATGATCCGGGAGGGCCGCTCATCCAAGGGGGAAAGATCACCGCGCACGAGGTCGGGATCCGGATCGGCGTGCACTTCTTCCTGGAAGAACCCGAACCCCGGGACACGCCCGAGGAACCCCCGCACCGGCGCCCGTAGCGCGTGACAGCGCACCACCTTCCCGGCGCACGTCGGCACGAGGGCGACGGTCGGCAGCAATGGAGCGACTTCTCGTTCACCGCAAAAAAACGAGCGACCGAGCTACGAGACGTGACTCCAAGCGGGAGTCGCCTTCCCGAAGCCCGGGTCGCCGTTTGGATCGCACTTCGGTCCCGCCCCCCACTTCACCACCGCGCTCCGTGCAGAGAACCGCTGCGGCTCGCGTGCCCGGAACGCCCTCACGGCGGAACCGTTCCGACGGAACCTCGTGAGCGGGCGAGACAGCGGGCCCGGTCACGAGATTCCGCCAGGCTTGGTCTCACTCCAGAACGTGGATGTTCTTTCGCGAGCAGATCTCCTTCAGCTGCTTCGGCCACACAGTCACGCTGACCTCTCCGAGATGCGCTTTGCGGAGCAGCAGCATGAGGGTACGGGACTGACCGATCCCACCTCCGACCGAAAGCGGAATGCGATCTTCCATGATCGCCTGGTGATAGGGCAGATCGAGGAAGTCGAGCTGTCCGCTCAGCTTGAGCTGCTCCTGGAGGGTCTCCTTGGTGACCCGGATCCCCATCGAGGTCAGCTCGTGCCGCCTCTTCGTGACCGGGTTCCAGACCAGGATGTCGCCGTTCAGTCCGTGCCGATCCTCGTGTGGCCAGTGGCTGGTCGGCGTGACCCAGTCGTCGTAGTCCGCCGCCCGCATTTCGTGCGGATACCCGTCCTTCAGCATCCAACCGATCCCGATGATGAAGACCGCGGGCGACTTCTCCTGCAGGATCTTGGTCTCGCGCTGCTTCCGCGGGAGATCGGGATACATGTCGAGGAGATCCTCGGCATGGATGAAGGTCAGCTCCTCCGGCAGTTCCGGATACCGCGGAGCCTTCAGCTTGGGGAACTCCTTGAGGACGGCACGCTCGGTGTCCTTGATCACGCGCCAAATCCTCCGGACCGTATCCTTCAGATACTCGAGATGACGGTCCTTCTCCGTAATCCGCTTCTCCCAGTCCCACTGATCCACATAGGCGCTGTGGTCGTGGTCGAGGAAGTAGTCCTTCCGCACCGCTCGCATGTCGGTGACGATGCCCTCCCCCACCTCGCACTCGAACTGGGCCAGAGCCATCCTCTTCCATTTGGTCGCGGCCTGCACGATCTGTGCGTCGATCCGGCGGTCGAGACCGAGTCCGCAGGGAAACTCGATCGGGGTTCGAGAGCCATCCCGGTCCAGATAGTCGTTGACGCCGCTCTCCCGACTGACGATGAGCGGCACCTCGACCCGGAACAGATTGAGCTCGCGGCAGAGACCGTCTTCGATGAATCGCTTGGCGAAGGTGATCGCCTTCTGGGTCTCCTTGGGATCCAGCAGCGACTGATAGTCGGTCGGAAGTACCCGATCGACCTCTTCATAGGTGCTGATTCCCGGCCCGGCCAGATCCGCCTTCTTCTTCTCCACGCTCATGGCCATGGCGTGTTCCTCCTTCTGCCACCCTCGGGGCATGGACCGCAGCGACATCCGCGCTCCGGTCGATGAACACCGTAAGATCCGGTCTGCCAGCTCACAAGGTCGGGGAAACCGCCGTTGCCATCCGCAGGAATGCGGACTCGGAAGCGAACACGAAGATGGCCGCCCGCCTCTGCAATCCCCGATTCGATCCTCGGTTATTCCCTACTGGGAACGTTTGCGAAGCGCGTACTCTTCGGTGCGGAAGCGATCCGCCGCCCGCCTCTGGCGTCGACCGAAGCGCTGCTCCCGCCCTGGGAACGGCGTCGGGAACCCGGCCCACCCGAAGCTCGACGGGACG
>JAGQHR010000153.1 GCA_020431745.1 Candidatus Eiseniibacteriota bacterium | reverse complement strand
AAAGACCCAGCTGACCGCCCGCACCGAACACCCATGCACCCGAATCCACCCCAACGCAGAGGCCCGGATGCCGTTCCAGCACCCGGGCCTCGCAACTCAACTGTAGGGCTGACGTAGGGCTGATCGAACTGTCGACCGAACGGGCCGACCTAGCTCTCCGCGTTCTCGCCCTCGTCCTTCTTCTTCCGACGGAACAATCCCCGCTTCTTCGGCTCCGGGTTGGCCGCAGCCTCGGCGTCCTCGCGAGCCTTTCGCTCGGCAGCCTTCCACTCGGCCGACTTCACGAGCTCGAGGATCGCCATCTCACCCGCGTCGCCCTTGCGGACCCGCGTCTTGAGAATCCGCGTATACCCGCCGGGACGCTCCTTGTACCAGGGTGCGATGTCATCGAAGATCCGCTTCACGACGTCCGGACCGTGCACGAACCGCGCGACCTGCCGCCGGGCATGAACCTGCGCCGCCTGCTTGTCCTTCTCGTTCGCAGCTTCCGCAGAACGCGCGTCGGCGCGCTTCGCATAGGTGATGATCCGCTCGGCCAGCCGGCGGCTCTCCTTGGCCTTGGCCACCGTCGTCTCGATCCGCCCGTGGGCGAAGAGCGACGTCACCTGATTCCGCAGCATCGCCTTGCGATGCGATGCCGTGCGGCTTAGGGCACGGTGGTCTTTGCGGTGTCTCATCGTCTACAAACTCCCTCGCCGCCCCGAGGACGGCACGCCATGCAACTACAATCCCCCGCCCGAACCGTTACTCGTCGAGCAAGTCATCATCCTCTACTCGTCGAGCAGGTCGTCGTCATCGTCCTCGGGGATCAGATCATCGCCATCGACCGGCGCACCGACGGTCTGCGGACCGAGGTAGCGGGACACGTCCATCCCGAATCCGAGCCCCATCGTGTTGAGTAGATCCGCGATTTCCTTGAGCGACTTCTTCCCGAAGTTCCGGTACTGGAGCATCTCGGCTTCGCTCTTCTGCACCAGATCTCCCAGAGACTTGATCTTCGCCGCCCGCAGGCAGTTGCCGGAACGCACCGAGAGCTCCAGCTCGTCGACGCTCTTCTCCAGCAGCTCCTTGATCCGCAGATACTCCTCGTCGACGACCTCTTCCTTCTCCTCCTCGAACGGCTCCTCGAACCGGATGAAGAGGCTGAAGTGATCCCGCAGGATCTTCGCCGCCATCGCGAGCGCGTCGGACGGCAGGATCGAACCGTCGGTCTCGAGCGAAACCGTCAGCTTGTCGAAGTCGATGCGCTGACCGATTCGCGTGTTCTCCACCTCGAAGTTGACCGAAAGGATCGGCGAGAACAGCGAATCGACGCTGATCCACCCGATCGCTCGATCGTTGGCGCCGGGCTGATCCTCGGCGGCCACGTATCCCTTACCGGACGCGACTTCGATCTCGAGTCGCACGTCCCCGTCGGAATTGACGGTCGCGACATGCAAGTCCGGATTGAGGATCTCGATGTCGGACGAAATCTCGAGATCACCGGCCTTGATGTCCGTCTTCGCCTTCGCCGAGAAAACGCCCCGGCGGGGTCCGTCCCCGTGGTGCTTGAACCGCATCTGCTTGAGGTTGAGCACGATGTCGGTGACGTCCTCGAGGACGCCGGGCACAGACGTGAATTCGTGCTGCACGCGCTCGTCGTGGAGACGGATCGCCGTCACGGCGACACCTTGCAACGACGAGAGCAGCACCCGCCGCAGGGCATTGCCCAGCGTCGTGCCGAATCCGCGCTCCAAAGGTTCCACCGTGAATCGCCCGAAGCGCTCGGTACCGACGGAATCGTCGGCCGAGATCCGCTCGGGCATTTGCAAAGCCTTCCACTTCATCGCTTGGTGCTCCTCCTTGGCCGCTAAGCCGACTCGATCTCAAATCCGTGCGACGTCAGGAATCCCCACCTGCAGGCAGTCCTGCAGGCAACCCTGCACGCTACTACTTCGAGTAAAGCTCCACGATGAGATGCTCCTGAACCGGCACCGGGATGTCTTCCCGGGACGGAACCTGGAGCAGCACCCCGGTCATCGTCTTCTCGTCGAAATCGAGCCACGCCTGCATTTCCGTCCGACGACGGTTCGCCACTGCATCCTTCACCACCTGCAGCTTCTGGCTGGGCGGGGCGACGGAGACGCTGTCGCCAGGGCGGACGCTGAAGCTGGGAATGTCGACGCGACGTGCATTGACGTGGACATGCCCGTGACGCACCAGCTGACGGGCGGCGCTCCGCGACGGCGCGAGCCCGAGCCGGTACACGATGTTGTCCAACCGCGTCTCGAGCAGCTGGAGCAGGATCTCACCGGTCACGCCCTGCTTGCGCGAAGCCCGGTGGAAGTAGTTCCGGAACTGGTTCTCCAGGATTCCGTAGATGCGCCGCGCCTTCTGCTTCTCACGCAGCTGAACCCCGTACGGAGTGACCTTGGGGCGACGTCCCTGACCGTGCTCTCCGGGCGGATAGGAGCGGCGCTCGATCGCGCACTTGTCGGAATAGCACCGGTCGCCCTTCAAATAGAGCCGGATGCCTTCGCGGCGGCAGAGCCGGCAGACGCTGTCCTTGTAACGAGCCATCTAGGCAAGATCCTCCAACTGCGAGACAGAACTTCCAACACCAGCGAACTGACCGCTGAATCGACGATGCAACTTGGCCACTAGACGCGGCGACGCTTGGGCGGGCGGCATCCGTTATGCGGAATGGGCGTCACGTCACGAATCGCGGTGATTTCCATTCCGGCCGCCTGCAAAGAGCGCACCGCGGCTTCCCGACCGCCGCCGGGGCCCTTGACCCAAACCTCGACCTTGCGGAGTCCCATGCCGATGGCCTCGCGCGCCGCCGTCTCCGCCGCGACCTGCGCCGCGAAGGGAGTGCTCTTCCGCGATCCCTTGAAGCCGGACTTGCCGGCGCTGGACCACGAAACGACACCTCCCTCCATGTCGGTGATGGAGATGATCGTGTTGTTGAAGCTCGCGTGCACGTGGGCGAAGCCCATCACGCCGACTTTGCGATCCTTCTTCTTGGTCTTCTTCGGCTTTGCCACGAAACTCTCCTAGCGATTCACACTACTTCTTCTTCAGTGAGCCGGGCGACTTCTTGGGACCCTTGCGTGTCCGGGCGTTGGTCTTCGTGCGCTGACCGCGCGCCGGCAGTCCCCGACGGTGACGGAGCCCCCGGTACGATCCGATGTCCATGAGCCGCTTGATGCTCATGCCGACCTCGGTGTGCAGCGTTCCCTCGACCCGATAGTTGTTCTCGATCTCCGCGCGGAGCACCGCGCTCTCCTCCTCGGAGAGGGCGGACACACGCTTGCTCGGATCGAGCTTGGTCGTGGTCAGAATCTTGTGCGCCGTCGCGCGACCGATTCCGAAGATGTAGGTGAGCGCGATGTCGAGTCGCTTCTCGTTCGGCAAGTCGACGCCCGCTATGCGTGCCAACGGAACCTCCTAGTAGCTACACTCTCTGGCGTACTTCTCTGCGTGCTCTCTGCGTGCTCTCTGTGTGCCCTGTACGCGCTTCTTACGTGCTTCCTGCGTGCTCTCTGCCTGCTCTCCGGCGTGCTCCGTAGAGTACTCCAGGGAGCTGTCTAGACTCGTCTGGCCTGTGCGATTCCCGCCTAACCCTGCCGTTGCTTATGCCGTGGGTTCTTGCAGATCACACGGATGACCCCTTCGCGCCGTATCACCTTGCAGTGCTCGCAGATCTTCTTTACCGACGCCCGAACCTTCATGGGTCAAACCCCTCTACACTTGTCTGGACCGAACCGGCCCCCAGGTTGACTCCGGAGACAAGCGGTCATTGTGCCATTTCCGAGACCTGAGGTCCAGTCCCGATGGTTCCTGGTCTCCGCAGACACAACTCATTGTGCAGCAGAGAGATATGTCATCCCCCAGCTCGCCCTCGAACTCGCCCGGAGTCCGCCCAGAGCGCGCCTAGAGCGCGCCCAGGATCTCCTGGACGGACCGGAAGACCTGGTCGACCCCGGCGTCCCCGGGCACCACCGACAACAGATCCCGCTTCCGGTAGTACTCGATGAGCGGCGCCGTATTGGCCTCGTAGACGTCCAACCGGTGCCGGACCGTCTCCACCGTATCGTCTTCCCGCTGCACCAGCGCAGAACCGCACCGGTCGCAGACTCCATCCTTCTGTGGCGGCTGCGTGATCACGTTGTACACCGCGCCGCAGTTTCCGCAGACCCGGCGGCTGGTCATCCGCGCGAGGATCCGCTCATACGGCACGTCGATCAGGAGCGCCCGATCGAGCGACATCCCGGTCTCCGTGAACAACCGATCGAGCCCCTCCGCCTGGGGCAGCGACCGCGGGAATCCATCGAAGATGAACCCCTTCGCCGCATCCGGCTTGGCTACCCGATCCCGAATCAAGTCCAGGATGACATCGTCCGGTACGAGCGCCCCGCTCTTCACGAACGACTCCGCCTTCTTTCCCACCGCGGATCCTTCGGCGATCGCCGCCCGCAGCATGTCTCCGGTCGAGATCTGGGGCACGCCGTACGCTTCCTGAATGCGCGCGCTCTGGGTCCCTTTTCCCGAACCGGGTGCTCCGAGCAGAATGATCCGAATCGCCACTACGTCGCCCCGCCGTGCCCTACCGTGAACGCAGGCCCTGCGCCCGCATCCGTCCCTTCTTCATGAAGCCGTCGTAGTGCCGCATCAAGAGGTGCGACTCGATCTGCTTCAGGGTGTCGAGCCCGACCGAGACGATGATCAGGAGGCTGGTGCCGCCGAAGTAGAAAGGCACGTGCGCCTTGTAGATCAAGAGGTCGGGCAGGACCGCGATGAGCGCGAGGAAGATCGCGCCCGGAAGCGTGATCCGCAGCAGGATCTTGTCGAGATAGTCCGCGGTGTGCTTGCCGGGCTGAATCCCCGGAATGAACCCACCGTACTTCTTCATGTTCTCCGCGATGTCGACCGGATTGAAGACGATCGCCGTATAGAAGTACGTGAAGAAGATGATCAGGATCGAATACAGGATGATGTAGAGCGCCGCCCCGGGCTGGAAGTACCGGATGACGTTCTGCACCGCGTCCACGTCGGGGAAGAAGCTTCCCAACGTGCTCGGGAAGATGATGATCGACTGCGCGAAGATGATCGGGATCACGCCTGCGGTGATGACCCGCAGCGGCAGGTGCGTGGTCTGCCCGCCATACATCTTTCGCCCGACGACGCGCCGGGCGTATTGGACGGGCACCCGTCTCTGCGCGTTGTTCACCCACACCACGAACGCGGTGATCGCGACCATCCCGATGAGGATCGCCGCCATCAGGACCGGGCTGAGCGTCCGCTGCTGCACGGCCCGGATGGTGTTGAGCACTTCGATCGGGAAGCGCGCCACGATGCCGATCATGATGATGAGCGAGATTCCGTTGCCGACGCCGCGCTCGGTGATCATCTCGCCGAGCCACATTACGAAGATGGTACCCGCCGTCAGCGTGAGCACGGTGAGCAACCGGAAGCCGAGTCCGGGATGGGGCACCACCAGACGCCCGGTCTGAGCGTTCAGGTTCTCCAGGAAGAACGCGATTCCCAACGCCTGCACCGCCGCCAGGGCCACCGTGCCGTAGCGCGTGTACTGGGTGATCCGCTTGCGACCTTCCTCTTCCTTGCGCAGCCGCTCGAAGTACGGAATGACCGCACCGAAGAGCTGCAGGATGATCGAGGCCGAGATGTAGGGCATGATCCCGAGCGCGAAGATCGTCGCCTTGCGGAAGTTTCCACCGGCGAACAGATCGTAGAGCCCGAAGAGTCCGCCGCCACCCTGCTGATTGAAGAAGGCGGTCAGCGCGTCCCCGTTGACTCCCGCAGTCGGAACGTGGCTGCCGAGCCGATAGACCACGAGCAGTCCCATGGTCCAAAGCAGGCGCCGCTTGAGCTCCGGAATCTGGAAAGCGGTCTGAATAGCACCGAACATCGGAGGGCTCCTAGTTCTGGGTGGTTCCGACGATCTCCACGGAACCGCCGGCCGCCTCGATCTTCTTGCGGGCGCTCTCGCTCGCGGCGTGAACCTTGACCTTGAGGGCGCGATCGATTTCCCCGTGTCCGAGCAGCTTGACCTTCATGGTCTTCTTGCGCGCCAGGCGCGACTCGTGCAGGAGCTCGGGTGTCACTTCCGTCCCGGCATCGAAGCGGGAGAGGTCGCAGACGTTGACCGGCTGATACTCCACCCGCCCGTGGTTATGGAAGCCGAACTTGGGCAAGCGACGCTGGAGCGGCATCTGACCGCCTTCGAACCAGATCGCCTCGGGATTGCCCGCGCGAGCCCGGTGCCCCTTGGCGCCACGGCCGGCGGTGCTTCCGTTGCCCGAGCCCTGTCCGCGTCCCCGCCGCTTGTTGGGCTTGGTCGCTCCCGGCGCGGGACGAAGATCCGTGAGTTTCATGAGATCGCTCTACCTTTCCGCCGTGCTTCCGCCGACCGCCTGTGCTTCCGCCGACGCTTCCGGCGATGCTCGCCGCGTGTGGGTCCGGACTCCGGTCCCTAACCTTCGACTTCCTCGACCGTGATCAGATGCTTCACCTTGAAGATCATCCCCCGGATCTGCGGATTGTCCGGTTGAAGCACTTCGTGGTGCATCCGACGGAGACCGAGCGCGCGAATCGTGCGCTTCTGGTTCTCCTTGCGCTCGATGGCGCTACGAATTTGACGGATTCTCAGCATCTTGCTCATCGCGCGCCTCCATCTCTCCCGCCGTACCATCTGCCGGAGCCGCCTCGCTCGCCATCGCCATTGCCGGCTTGGCGGGCCGCTCGCCCAGGAAGTGGCTTACCGGCAAACCACGCAGGCGCGCCACGTCGGCGGCCTTGCGCAGGCTCTTCAATCCTTCCATCGTCGCCTTGACCGAGTTGTGCGGATTGGTCGTGCCGAGGATCTTCGTCAGCACGTCCGAGATCCCCGCCACCTCGAGCACGGCACGGACCCCACCGCCGGCGATCACGCCGGTACCGGCCGAGGCAGGCTTCAAGAGGACGCGTCCGGCGCCGAATTCTCCGATGACCTGGTGCGGGATCGTTCCCTTCACCATCGGCACCGTGATCAG
>JAGQHR010000152.1 GCA_020431745.1 Candidatus Eiseniibacteriota bacterium | reverse complement strand
ACGAAGAGCCCGGCGTCGTGGGCGGTCGCCGTTGGGTGGCAGCTACGAGCGGGCAGCGCGCGATCCGCACGCGCAATGGCGGGATCACGGCACCAGCGAACGGGTCGGGCTAGCGACGGCCGCGACGTCGATCGAGCCCGTAGCGCTCGATCTTTCCCTTGAGTCCTTTTCGAGTGAGCCCCAGCACCTCGGCGGCGCGACTCTTGTTCCAGCGGACCCGATCGAGGGTCTCCAACAGGATCGAGCGCTCGAAGGCTTCGACGCGGCCCTTGAGGGAGTCGGACTGCTCCGCGCGACGACCCGAGGACTCGATGACCGCGACGGGGAGCAGATCCGGGACCAGCGTCCCGCCGGCATCGACCAACGCCACGGCGCGGCGGATCGCCTTCTCGAGCTCGCGCACGTTGCCGGGCCAGTCGTGCGCCTGCACGACTTCGTGGAACGCCGGAGCGACTCCGGCGATCTCGCGTCCGGCCTGGTGGGCCGCGCTCTCGATGAAGCACCCCGTGAGCAGCGGGAGATCGTCCGGACGCTCGCGCAACGGAGGCACGCTGATCGCGATGTCGTTGAGTCGGTAGTAGAGGTCCTTGATGAAGCGTCCCTCGGACACCTCGGACCGCAGATCGGGGCAGCTCGTCGCGCAAACGACCCGGACGTCGAGCGGACGATAGCCGGTCGCACCCACGGGTCGGATCTCGCCCGAATCCAGCAGGTGGAGGAAACGCCGCTGCACCGAAATCCCTGCCTTGTCGATCTCGTCCAGGAAGACGGTCCCGCCGTTCGCCTCCTCCAGAAGCCCGATGCGGTCCTGCACCGCCCCGGTGAAGGCACCGCGACGGTGACCAAAGAGCTCGCTCTCCAGGAGATTGTCGGGAAGCGCCGCACAATCGACGGTCACGAAGCCGCGATCGCGGCGCTCGCTGATGCGATGGAGCGCCTGGGCCAGCAGCTTCTTCCCCGTGCCCGTCTCGCCCTGGAGCAGCACCGTGAGGTCGCTCCCCGCGACCTTCCGGATGAGTCCGAGGATGGCGAGCATCTTCGGATCCTGGGTGATGATGTCGGCGACGTAGATCCCATGACGGATCCCGTCGAAGGCGTGTCCGGCGTCCCCCTTCTCCCCCGGCCCGGGTGGCGGGAGCATCCGCGCGACTTCCGCCGCGACCAGGGTGGCGTACCGCAAGTCGGAAAGCGTGAACCGACGCGCCTCGTCCTGCCGCCGCTCGACGTAGAGGCAGTGTTCTACCCCATCGAGCGAAACCCGCACCGCCATGGAGGTCCGGACCGAAGGATCGGTCGGTTCGAGGATCCCGCTCGCACCGGTGCCGGGAATCCCCAGCGTGGACGGCGTCAGCTGCCGGCGTCCGCCGAGCCTCCCCATCGAAACCGTGGAGACCAGCTCCAGGGTCTCGGCCTCCGGCTTGCCGACCAGGCCACCGTCCGCTCCCAGCGTCTCGACCAGTACGGAGAGGCACTCGCGGACGACCTCGTTCCGGGAGGCGTCCCAGCCGCGAATCTCTTCCAGACGACGCAGCACCCACTCGCCATCGGGCATCCCGGCCGTGACCTCGGCCTGTGCCTCCAGCATCCGGGAGATGCGGCGATGCAGCGCGGCGGAGCGTTCGTCGGTTCCGAAATCAGATCCCAGAGACTCGAGGAGCTCGATCGCCCGGTCCCGGCGCCCTTCGACCAGCTCGGCCGCCGCGAGCTGCAGCGTGAGCGCGAACACGACCCGCTCGCGACGCATGGATCGCCAGAGATCGCGCGCCTCCCCGAGGAGCGCGACGGCCTGCTCGGAACGGACCCCGAACTCCCTCGCCACGCCCGCGCGCCACTCGAGCAGGCGAGCTTCGAAGGGACGCTCCCCGCGACGGGACGCACCCGCACGCTGCTCCTGGAAAGCCTTCTCGGCATCTTCCGTAGCGCCGGTCACGTACGACCAGCGCATGTGGGCCGCGAGCGCCCGATTCTCCTGCTCACGGTCGTGATCGGCGCGGGACAGCTCCAAGGCGGCGTCTACGGAATGACGCGCTTCGTCCCAGGCACCTTCCTCGAGTGCGAGGTTGGCCTGGAGGAGATGTGCTTCGACCATCAGGTCGCCACGGGATGCCATCGCCGCCACGCGCTCGAAGAGAGGCGCCAGCAACGCCCGCGAGTCGGCCAGCCGTCCCTCGGCGAACGCCAACGACGCGTCCTCGAGCATCAGCAGACAGGCTTCGCGGGACGGCACGGCGTCCGGTCCCTCAGAGCGCGCTTCGCGGAGAATCCGTCGCGCAGCCTGGAAGTCCCGTGATTCCCGTGCCAGCCGCACCAACGCGATCCGGGCGCGAAGCACGCGCACCGAGTCCCCCATCTCCATCGCGCGATCCCGGCTCTTCTCGAGATGCTCCTGGGCCTCGGCGTACCGACCGATCTTGAGCAGGGTGACGCCGAGATTCTGATGGATCGCGCCCTGGTCCTGATACTCGCCTTCGGTCGCACAAAGGTAGTACGCCGCTTGGTAGTGCTCGAGCGCGCGCTCCCACTCGCAGGCAGCCTTGTACACGTGGCCGAGGTTGTTGTAGGCAAACGCGAGGTTCCCGACGTCGCCCTCGGTCCGGAAGTGATCGAGCGCGGCCCGGAAATGGGTGCGCGCGAGATCCGTATCGCCGGATCGCAGCGCCACACCACCCAGGAGGTTCTGGGCGACCCCGAAGTGAGGCCCGGTGGTCTTGGCGAGGTGCTTCGCCGCCGTCAATCCCGCCGATTGGGCGCGATCGAGGTCCCCGAGAGCGAAATAGGCGCTTCCGAGCTCGTTGTAGCACTTGCCGAGCTCGACACGATCGACATCGAGGACGTCAAGACTGGCGACGACCGGCTCCAGCAGACCGATCGCCTCCGCGTAGCGTCCGAGACGACCTTGGCAATAGGCGATACGCCGAGCCAGTGCGGGAGTCTCCGCCTCGCTCACCTCGGGCCAGGCACCTAGATAGGTGATCAGGGCCTGCGTGTGATCACCGACCCGGGCATACAGATCCCCGGCGTCGATGCGGTCCGCTACCGATGCCCGTGACGGTGCCGCCCGGCTCGCACGATCATTGGGTTCGGAACGTTGGGTCATTCCGGCCTCCGGCTGAGTTGGAAATCCCAAACGCGGTCAGGACGCGAGTCCCAACCACTGCAGCATCACCTGCCACCACACGGGCGCCTCGGTGACCGAGCCGCTCAGGGATTCCGTTTCTCGAGCCTCCGCACGGGCGGCCCCGAACTGTCCGAGAGGCATCCGATTCGGATTGGTCCGGATCAGGACCTCATCGGCGTCTCCGCCCTCGTCTCCGTTGCCACCCCCGGTCCCTTCGGGATCGGGGTAGGGAGACGATTCTTCGATGACGCAATAGGCCGCCGTGGGAACGAGGATCTGCCCGAGGACAGGAGCGAGACCGAAGAGAATCACGAAAAGAAGAATGCGAACGCGGCGTGGCATATAGGACCTCCCGCATCGATGGGAGTAACGCTGGACCCCGGGGGTCGGCTGCCCGACCTGAGGGGAGCGTACGGGGAACCCACCCCCCTTGTCAAACCCGCGGATCGTGGGACATCACGAAATACCAAAGATTTCCACGGCTCCCCCCCCGGTTGCCGGGAGTCGCCTCCCATTGGTACGATCGTGATCGCAGTCCTAGGGCTGTCGCCGGGCTGCGCAACAGCCGACAGGTGCCCCGATCGTCCTGCAACTGGTGTCTAGACATCCGGAGCGTCCGCCATCTTGAAACGCATTCCGATCGAATGGAGCCATTTTCTCGAAGGGCTGACGGATCCGGGTTTGTCGGACGCGGAGCACGGGCTCTTCGACACCGTGCGCGACCCCCGCGCCCTGCCAGAGGAGAGGACCCGGGCGGCACGGCTCCTTCTGGAGGGCATGATCCGCCGACGTCGGCTCGCCCTGATCTCCCGCTTCACCGAGGACGGGGCGGAGACGCTCCTCCTCTTCGATCCCGGCCGACGCGCTCGCTTTCGGATCCGCCTGCCCGAGACCCGGGCAGGGCAGGAACGGATCCCCCTCCCGCTGATGCCGGCGGACGGGGAGGATCCCGCGTATCGGGACATCCAACAGCTGCTCACGGCTCAATCGAACCTGATCGAATACGACCGGGTGCTGAGCCCCCGAGAACTGGCCTCCCGCTTCCAGCATCTGTTGACGGAGCTGCTTCCCGGGATCGAAGCGCAGTTCTTCGCCGTCGAAATACCCGCCCGATCGGCGTGGCCCTCGATCGTCTGGGAGCACCTCCCGTTGGAGCGCTCCGAGCTGGAAGCCGCGGCCCGCGAGCGTACCCACCTGATCCGCGGAACGCACTCGTCCGGCGGTTCGTTCCTGGTCCTGCCGGTGGGCGATGACCAGGTGGGATGGAACGGATTCCTGCTGCTCGAGAGCGCCGCCGCCGATTTCTTCGGGCCGTCCGTCCTCGGACGCGCGGAGCTTGCAGCAGGCCAGTTCGGCGCGCTCCTTTCCACGCTGATGCGGCTCGAGGGGCTGATCTTCTACGACTTCCTCACCGGGATCTACAACCGGTCGTACTACGAAGAGCAAATCGAAAAGGAGATCCGGCTGGCGCTCCGGCGCGATCAGTCGATGGCCCTCCTCATCGTCGACATCGACGACTTCAAGGCCTTCAACACGCAGTACGGATACGACGGCGGGGACCGGGTGCTGGCGACCGTCGCCTGCGTGCTCAAGAGCGCGCTCCGGGGGACGGATACGCTGGCGCGTTACGGTGGCGAGGAGTTCGCGATCATCCTGGCTCCCCCGGTCCCGCGGGAGGAAGCGATCGGAATCGCCGAGCGACTCCGCGCCGCGGTCGCCGAGGAACCGTTCGAGATCCAGGATCTGGATGGCAACCCCGTGCGGGAGCGCATCACGGTCTCGATCGGAGGCGTGCTCTTCCCCGAGCACGGCACCACCGCCCGCGAGCTCTGGGGCCGTGCCAACCGGCTCGTCCTGACCGCGAAGGCGGAGGGCAAGAACACGGTCCGCTTTGCGGGTCCCGGTGAACGCTAGCGTCAGCGCACTCGGGCCAGGCGTTCGATCCGGGAAAGCTTGCGCCCGTCGCCGGCATCCACTTCGAGCTTGTAGAAGTAGACTCCGTTCGCGACGGGGTCTCCGTCGAGATCGCGGCCGTCCCAGGTGATGGCGTTCTCTCCGGCGCGAGCCGTCCCATCCGCCTCGAAAATCCGCTGTCCCCGAAGCGTGTACACTTGGACGTGCGCCGACCGTCCCAGTCCGTTCAAGAAGTAGAAGAACCGGGTTTCGTCCGTGAACGGATTGGGGAAGTTGTACACGTCGGTGAGATCGACCTCACCGGAACCCGCCGATCCCTGAACCGCGACCTCTCGGCGGGCCGTCCCCGTCCCGTCGCGCCGCACCACGCGGGCGTTCAGCGCCGCCGTGCCGCTCGACTTCACGAAGGGAATCTCTCCCCGGAGGCGCCAGACCCGGCCATCCACGTCCATCGGCTCCGGGTTGCCCGAAAGCTCGGTATCCTCGAGGAAGAGCCCGAAATCGGTCGCCTCGCGCGGCACCGGGGAATCCATCGTGACCCGCACCGAGTCCCCCACCGAGATGAAGTCCCCGCTGCGCAGCGCGATCCAACCTTCGGGACGTCGAATCTCGAAGACCGAGGAGAGGGTCACCGGAAACGCGACGGTCCGATTGCGTCCGTTGCGATCCTGCCCCCGCACCTCGACCTGGTAATCCGCCAGCGGTACGTCGATCGGAGCGCGGTAGCGGAGGATCGCGAAGCGGCTATCCTCGGGGTGCTCCGGATCCTGAACGACCTGGTAACGCGATGGGTCGATCTCCGTTCCCCCCTCCAGGACCACCACGCTTTGGACCCACGTTTCGTCGCGGAGCCAGACCTCGATGAGAGCGCTGTCCGATTCCGCGGCCACCAGCGGCGTGCCCGTGGTCCAGGGTTCGCCGTTCACCTCGACCCGGCTCACCCGCGGCGGGGCGAAGTCGACCGGCATGGTGGGATCTCCCAGCAGCACATAGGTCCCGGACTGCGCGATTCCGTAGTCCGGCTGGTTCCGCTGGGTCGCGATCCGTTGCAGCTCGAGCTTGCCGCCGTCGATGAGATCGCCCAGAAAGAAGCTCGCATGGCCCTCGTCGTCCAACGGGGGATCGAGGAACCAGGATCGCGTGACGGCCTCCTGGAACCAGGCATTGGCGGAGAGCCACTCGTACGCCGTGGAGGCGATCGCCGCGACGGCGCCTCGTCCCTGATCGACGAACATCATCTTCTCCGCCAGGCAGTCACCACGGCGGAACGACGCTTCGATCGCGCTGCTGAACTCCGCCATGTGACAGCCGAATCCGAAGAAGATGAACGGCTTCCCCACGTTCTGAAGCTGCTCGGAGTCGTTGCGACCGACCGCACGAGAGTCCCACCAGACACGTTCGTGGGTCGCGAGCCCCCAGTTTGCGTGGGAGTTGAACATCACGAAAAGGTAGCCCTGGCTCATGCGGTTCCAGAGGCGCTCCGGAAGATGGATCTCGTCCGAGACCCGGTTGATGGTCATGATCTCGTCGATCGGGGCAGTGTTGATCGCGCTCGTTCCGCATCCCCAGTCGTTGACGGGGCAGATCAGATCGTGGCAATCCGGAGCTTCGTTGATCGGGATGCACCGTTCGAGACAGGGAATCGTGTCGAGGTAGCAGTACAAGTAGAAGCTGTCCGCCGCAAAATCGGCGAAAGCCGACTCCCGCACGATGTCCCGGGTCAGCCGTCCCGCACGGACGAACACGCTCTCGTCCGAGCGGTACCGATAGTCCTCGGAAAAGCTGATCCGGCTCGAGAACTGATCGTCGGCCATGGTGAGCCCGCGGTTGCGCCACTGATCGGTGTCCCGGAAGGACTCGTACGCGAGGATCTTCGAGATGACGTTCGTCAGCTCGGTCTGGTTGCCGACCGGGAGACGTCCCACATGCATGTCGAAAAGGAAGTCCATCTGCTCGCCCTCGCCGGTCAGGTTGTCGACATACCACACATCGCTCGAAACGAGCTCCGGGCCGAGGCTGGAA
>JAGQHR010000151.1 GCA_020431745.1 Candidatus Eiseniibacteriota bacterium | reverse complement strand
CTGCGCGGCGCGGAGCGACGCGAGCCCGCGCATTCCGCTCGTGTGCATGTCGTCCGCCAACAGGTAGTTCGCTTCTTCGGTGGCTCCCTGGTTCCAGGTCATCGCCGACTGCATCATCTCGGTGTAGGCCGACGGCGGGGTCTCCGAGTCCGAGTACATCTTGCGATAGAACAGGTAGCGTGCGGCCGCCTCGCGCAGATCGAAGAGGCTTCGCAGTCGCACCGCCTCATCCACCTGCTGCGGCTCCTTCACCTTCAGATACTTGTCCCGCCACTCGGGACGGAGCAGCACGCTCTGGAAGAGCGCCGCGTACGTCATCGGCAGCACGGGAGAACCGAACCGCTGATCGGAGAGCGGAAGGTTCGCATCGATGTTGTAGTAGAAGTAGGCTGAGCCCAGCTGACCGAAGAGGTTCCAGTAGTCCGGGAATCCGCCCAGCGGATTGATCGAAATCCGCGTGTCCTCTCCATTGGCGATCGGGAAGGTCCAGGGCTCGGGCGACTTGCCGATCCGGGACTCGTCGCTGATGCGCAGCTTGCGCGCGTTCTTGAGGTCGAGCCCGAAGTCCTTCAGCCACTTGCCCGCGACGTTCTCGTACTTGCCGTCCTCGAAGGTGTCGTCCAGCTGATGCATCCGCAGCAGATACGGGACGTCATACTCCCGCAGATCCTCCACGGTCATGCCGTCGATCGCGACCGGAACGACCGCCTGGAGCAGCTGCTGGTACTCCTCCTGCGTGGAATCCAGGACCTGCTGGCACAGGGCCTCGAGGGCCGCCGGATCGATCTCGTAACGCGTGGCGAGGAACGTGTCGTAGTCGGTGCCGACGAGCTCCTGTGCCTTGCGATCCAAATCCAGATACAGGTTCAGCTTGAAGACGTTGGCGTTCTCCCGCAGATCCCGCGACGCCAGGTACCAGATCCGGCGGTTGGAACGGTTGTCCGCGTTGGCCAACATCTGCTCGAAGGAGTTGAGATTGAGCTCGACGTCGCTGCCGCTGACGGCCATGGAAGCGGAGCGGGCATAGCTCTCGGCGGTATCCCAGTTCGGCGCGACGGCGTAGAAGATCCGCTCTCCCATCAGAAACTCGTGCAGGCGCTCGAGGCGATGCTTCTGCGCCGGGTCGCTCGCGCTCTTGGTGGCGTCGGCAAGGATGCTGGTCTTGCTGTCCTTGAGCAGGTAGTCGAAATCCTTGTACACGCGCCCCAGGCTCGAGTCTTTCGCTTCGGCGAGATGGTCGTAGCGCTCGGAGATGATGGCCCGCGCCAGCTCGCCGCACTTCTCGCGAATACGATCGACTTCGTCGGCCCGTGCGGACGAGGCCGCCACGAGCAAGACTCCGCCGAGGAACGGCAAGACCCACGGATTGAATCTGGTACCAACCTGCTTCATCCCCTTCGTTCTCCCTTCTGCGTCGGGCTCCGGGCGGAGCGGTCTTCCCTCTCCTGACCTCACCAACGAGACGCGCACACTCAGTGGTTCACGAGTCCAGGAGAGTAACACCCGAGACTCCCGGAGGAATCAGGAATTGATTGGACTCGATCTCTGCAAACACCGCATCCTCCCGCTTGCCCTTGACGAGCGCGAAGGACCAACGGGGCCTCATCACGGCTGCCACGGCGGACAGGGTCACGTCGACCCGCGGAGACCAGAAAGTCTGGGCCTCTTCCACGCGCCGTTTCCAATCGAGCTTGAGGAGTCGCTCTTTCTCCTGTCGACTCTCGGGTCCGCGACCACCACGCAGGGGCGCGGTCTTCGCTTCTTCGATGAGGGTTTCGTAGTAGGTATTGATGTTCTGACGCTCTTCCGCGAGTCGTTGCTCGGAAGCCCGCCGCAACCGGCTGACCCGGCGGGCCAAACGATGTTCCAACATTTGCAGCGCCGTGGTCACGACCCACTCCGGCAATGGATAGGGCTCGATCACGCCCTGATCTGACGCCGGCTCCGGTCCGAGCTGTTCCCACGATTCCGCGACCTCGTCGCCGATGACGTCCGCGTTGCGAGTGATTCCGTCGACGGAGATCGCCTCGAGCTCGTCGGGGACTTCCTCGACGGAGGTTCGAACGCGGAAGAGGCACTGGTAGACCGGGGTGTAGACGATGCGCGGCGGACCGAATCCCCGGGCGCCGTTCGTGAGTCGGACGCCGGTCAATGGATCAGGCGCCGTACGCCGGCCGGGCAAGGTTTCGTAGCGAATCCCGAGCCGGCCGGAAGACTCCGCGAGTTCGAGAATGCGATCGAAGACCGGGTTGCCGACGGTCGCGAGCTCGGAGCGCGCGTTTTCTTGCAGCCCTCGTTGCGTGAAAGCGAGAACGAGCGAAGCGGCCCCCAAACGGGGCGCGAGCGCCTCCGGAACCTCGACGTGCATCAGCTGCCCGCGCGACTCGACGGTCGCGCCGTGCGCCCGAAGCAGATCGGCAACCCAGCCCCGCAGCTCGCTCACCTTCACGATTCGTCCTCCGAAAGGCGGCGCGCAAGACGACCCAGCGGTTCGAAGATCTGGTGATCGTAGTCCTTGATCTGCTCGTAACGGTGACGCGCGACCGCAAGATCGTCGGCCAGGGAATCGAACGCCTTCTTCCGCTCCCTGGGATCGCGCATCTCCGACCAGATCCGGAAGATCTCCTGCTCGAAGTTGTCCCGGTCGCTCCACTGGCCGAGGACCATGTCCATCTCCCCGATCACCAGTTCGAACATCGCGATTTTCTGGTGGAGGATCGCGAGCACGTAGTCCTCGACGGTCTCCCGCGCGGTGAAGTTCCAAATGCGCGTGTCCCGGGTCTGCCCCAGGCGATGGACACGCCCGATCCGCTGCTCGATCCGCATCGGGTTCCAGGGCAGGTCGTAGTTGACGATGGTCCGGCAGAACTGCAGGTTGCGCCCCTCCCCGCCGGCCTCGGTGCTGATGAGGATGCGCTTCTTCCCGCGGAATCGCTCGACCGCCTGATCCTTGGCGTTCGGCGTGAGGCTTCCGTGGAAGATCTCCGGGTCGAAGCCGGCCTTGCGAAGCTCCGCGTCGAGGAACTCCAGCGTCCGTCGGAACTGCGTGAAGACGAGGACCTTTTCGTCGTCGTCGGTCCGGAGCAGGTCGAGGAGACCCTCCAGCTTCGCATGACGATCGATCCCGCGTCCGACGTCGAGGAGCTTGCGCAGTGACTTGCCCATCCCGCTTTTCGGAAAGAGCCGCTCGGCGCGTTCGAGCGTCCGCACCGCGGCCGGCGACGACGAACCCATCTCCTTCTGGAGGAGCAGGAGCAGGAAGTGCCAACGCGCCCGATCCTGCAGCTCCACGCTCGCCATGGTGTCGCGAACGAGGGCGGAGACCCCGTCATAGAGTCGCCGCTCTGACGGGGACATCTCGAACTCCTGGATCCGCACTTCCCGCTTGGGGAAGACGATCGAGGTTGAGCTCCGAGACGTCCGCACCATCGTGGTGGAGAGCATCTCGGCCAGCGAACGCGCATCCTTCGGCAAGCGCTTGTTGCCCCGCTGCATGAACCGCTTGCGAAACTCGCGATAGGTCCCGAGCTGCCCCGGGCGAACGAGCGTCACCAGGTTGTAGAGCTCGCGGAGATCGTTCTGAACCGGGGTCGCGGTCAGCAGGAGCAGGTACTTCGGCCCCAGGGCGTCGATGAACTTCCATCCCTGGGTCAGGTGGTTCCGCAGGCGGTGCGCCTCATCGACGATCACCAGGTCGTAGTCCGCTTCCGCGATCTCTTCCCGATGTTTTTCGGTCTTCGCGGTGTCGATCGACGCGATGAGCCACGGATGCGTGTCCCAACGCTCGCCCCGCGCGTAGATCTCGACCGGGATCTCGAACTTGCGCCTCAGCTCTTCCCGCCACTGGGACATCAAGGAGACCGGAGTGAGGATGAGCGCGCTGCGGATGAGACCGCGCAGCGCGTACTCCTTCAGGATGAGCCCGGCTTCGATGGTCTTTCCCAGACCGACCTCGTCGGCGAGGATGGCGCGGCCCCGCATTTCCCGGAGCACCCGGCGCACGGCCTGGATCTGGAACTCGTACTGCTCCAGATCCTGCACCGCAGAAAGCGCCAGCAGGTTCTGGAAGCCGCGGGTGAGCCCGAGGCGCTCCGCTACGAGCAGCCGGGCGAATCCGTCGCCCTGATCCTGCGGTGGCGGAAGCTCGAGCAGCGATTCGACGCTCGCCGAATCCAGGCAGAGGATGTCGTCCTGAAACGCGAAGCGCGGCCCCTCGCTGGGACTTTCGTCCTCGAGGGTCTCCGTCTCATCCGCGGTTTCCTCCGGAGCCGCCTGGGCTTTCCCCTGGCGGGACTTCGAGGGCTTGACCAGTCGCAGGTTGGGCTTCCGGCGCGGGGGTTTGGAACGCGGAGGTTGGTCGGAGATCTTGGGATGGTTCGAGTTGAGCCGTCGGACTCCGTCGGAGAAGGCGACCTCCAGCACGTCGAAGAAGGGGCGGGGCCGGACCTCGACGACCATGCCTTCGCCGTAGTCCTCGTGGAAGACTTTGCTCCCGACCTCGAATCGCTTGTAAGAAGTAGCCACCGACCTTCCCCATTCTCCCTGCCCCCCGGGGGGCGCATCCCTGCCGGATCTTCCCGATTCCTAGCGCGTCAGATAGTAGTGGATCCCGAGAAACAGCTCTCCTCCGACGATCGTTCCCTGCTTGGGCTTGAGCCAGTACCCGCGCAGGGAGGCATCGATGGAGAATGGCCGACGTAGGAAATACTCCGAACCGACGCCGAGGTTCGCGGCCAGCCCCTCTCCGGGCTGGATCGAGGAGTCGTCTCCCAGGCGGAAGGTCGCCCGATGGAAGCCGGCGCCGGCCACGACGTACTGCGAGACCTTCGACCGCCGGTTGAAGTAGACGTAGTACTGGGCGAGGAAGTTATTCAGTTGGAACTGAGTCGGTTGCACGATCGCGTCGGTCTTCCGATCGAAGCGCAGATCCTCGAAGGTGACGCCCAATGCGTGGGTCCGATCCAGGCTGTACCGGATGTGGATCGCCAGCCCCGGCCCAAGATCGAAGGCATCGTACGGGATCGACGCGGTCGGGGTCGTCGTATCGGGCTCGAAGTCCCCGCTCCCGCTCATCAACCCCACCCCTCCCTGGATGCCCAGGCTGATGGTGTTGGAGCGCTGCTCGTAAGCCCGAGCCTCTCTGGGGAGGCTCCATCCGAACGTCATCGCCAGGACGACGACGAGCAGGACCCGGCCCAGGCTCACGCCGCCGGCCCGGAATCGCCACCGCGCATGTCCGTCAACCTCTCGGCCGCAGATGTCAGCCATGTCACCCGACCCTTTCCTCTTCAACCCCGTGGATGGAACTCGCGATGCACCCGGTGCAGATAGCTGCGATCGACTGCCGTGTAGATCTCGGTCGTGCGCAGATTGCTGTGCCCGAGCAGCTCCTGGACGACCCGCAGAGACGCGCCTCCGTGCAGCAGGTGCGTCGCAAAGCTGTGGCGGAGCGTGTGGGGATGGATGTCTCCCGTACGGAGCGCGGCAGAACGGGCTCGCTTGCGTAGGATCCTCCAATACCCCATCCGGCTCAAGCGTCCTCCCCGCCCGTTCAGAAACAGCGTCCCGGGGTCGGGACGGCCCCCCAGGAGGGTTCGGCGGGCCTCCGACAAGTAGCGGCGCACGGCCTGGGCCGCCTGCCGCCCGACCGGGAGCATCCGCTCCTTGGATCCCTTGCCGTGCACCCGGAGCCACAGCTCACGCAGATCCAGATCTTCGATCCCGACGGAGATGAGCTCCGACGCGCGCAGCCCGGATCCGTAGGCCAGCTCGAGCATCGCGCGATCGCGCAGATCCCGGGGCTCGTCCCCCTCCGTCGCTGCCAGCAGTCGATCGATCTCTTCCGGAGCCAGCACGTGGGGCAGATCCCGGGAAGCCCGCGGGCCCTCCAGGTCGGCCGCCGGATTGCTAGGAAGCAGCTTCTCGTGGAGCAGGAACGCATAGAACCCGCGCAGAGAGGCCCGGGCCCGCATCCGACTGCGCGGCGCCCGCCCCAGATCGTGCAGGCGCGCCAGGTACTCCCGCAGGATGTCCGGGGTGACGTGGTCGCGGCTCACGATGTCCCACTCCTCCAGCATGTCCAGGTGGTGGGCCAGGTCGGAACCGTAGGCGTCGACCGTACGCCGGGACAGACGCCGCTCCAGGCTCAGGTGCAGGAGATACTGCTCAAGCTGGATCCGCAGATCCGTCCGTGGTGGCTCGGGGCTCATCCAGCGCCTCTTTGAGGACCTTCGCCAGCTTCGGTCCGATCCCTGTGACCGCGGCGATGTCCGATTCCGTGGCGAGCTTGATCGCAGCCACGCTCCCGAACTGACGCAGCAGGAGCCTGCGCCGCCTCGGACCGATGCCCGGAATCGCATCGAGACGCGACGTAGCCTGGGCACGGGTCCGCCGTTTGCGATGATACGTGATCGCGAACCGGTGCGCTTCGTCGCGCACGCGCTGCAGCAACTGGAGCGCCGGGGAGCTACGCGGCAATCTGACCGTGGGGCCGCCATGCGGAAGTACGATCTCCTCTTCCCTTTTGGCCAACCCCAGAAGCGGAAGGTGGGCAAAGCCCAGAGCTTCCAAGACCTCCCGGGCCCGTCCGACCTGTCCGCGTCCTCCATCGATGAGGATCAGGTCCGGCGCGATCTCGCCCCGCGTGCTGATGCGGAGCAGTCGACGCCGGACGGCCTCGCCGATCATCGCGAAGTCATCCGGTCCGGGGATCGCATCCATCCTAAGATGGCGGTATGCGCTCTTCAACGGCTTTCCATCGCGGAAGGTGACGATGGAGGCGACCGGGTGCGACCCCTGGAAGTTGCTGATGTCGTAGCCCTCGATGCGATACGGAGGAGCCGGCAGATCCAGAGCCTCCTGCAGCGCGTAGACCGAGCGTTCGACCCGACCCCGTTTCGCCGCCAGCGCCAACTGTTCCTCTTCCAGGAGCAGATGGGCGTTTTCCTCCGCGGCTTCGAGCAATCGCCGCAGATCACCGCGAGCGGGCGTACGGATCGCGACCGAATGTCCCGAGCGTTGCGCGAGCACCTCCTCGATGCCGTCCCGATCCGCGGGCTCGACCTTGGTGATGAGTGTCCCCGGAACCCGCGGGGCATCGAGGAAGAGCGCAAGGAGCAGAGCCCGGAG
>JAGQHR010000150.1 GCA_020431745.1 Candidatus Eiseniibacteriota bacterium | reverse complement strand
GATGGATCGGTCGATCTCGACTGGTCGAACAATGGGGAGCCGGACTTGGCGGGATACAACGTCTATCGGGCGACCAGCAGCGGTGGTCCTTACTCGCAGCTCAACGGTAGCCTGCTCGCAGCGAGCCTCTATACGGATGCAACGGTCGCGAACGGGACGACCTACTACTACGTGGTCACCGCCCAGGACGCCACTGGCAACGAGAGTGCGGCCGGGAACGAGGCGACGGCGACGCCGGTGTCGCCCGGGGGAGACCCTGTCGTGTGGATCAATGAGCTCCACTATGACAACTCGGGGCGAGACACGGGAGAATTCGCCGAGGTTGCAGGCACCGCAGGAACTGATCTCACGGGCTGGCAGCTCTTGGGCTACAACGGGAGCGACGGTTCCGTCTATCGGACCGTGAACCTCTCGGGAACGGTGCCCAACCAGCAAGCGGGCTTCGGGACCCGGAGCTTCTCGATGGGACTGCAGAACGGTTCGCCGGATGGGATCGCCCTGGTCGACCCTCAGGGAAATGTCGTCCAGTTCCTGAGCTACGAGGGGTCCTTTACGGCGACTTCGGGCGTCGCGTCCGGGATGACGTCGACGGACATCGGCGTTGCCGAGGGAAGCGGAACTCCCGTCGGCTATTCCCTGCAGCTTGCGGGGACCGGAACGTCTCCCGCGGACTTCACCTGGCAGACACCGTCGTCGGCGACCGCGGGCGTGCCCAATTCGGGGCAGACCTTCGGTGGGGCGTTGACGGCGAGCGGGTCGTGGTCCTCCGACGCCGAGTGACCGACCCCAAGACGACGTGACGAGAACGGGCGGGCGGCTTCGCGAGAAGTCGCCCGTTCTTGCATCCGCGGTGCTATCCTCCCGCTCGTTCGCGTCATCGAGTCTTGTCTGTCCGGCCGGTGCTGGAGGCCCTCATGCGGAAACCCGCTCTCGTTCTCCTCGCTCTCTTCGCCTTCGTGTCGGTGCCCTCGATCGTCCCGACGATCGCCGTGGGTGCGCCGTCCTCCCAGTTCCTCCGTCGACCGGACGTTTCCGGCGATCGCCTGGTGTTCACCAGCGAGGGTGATCTTTGGCTGGGATCGTTGGAGCGTGGCACGGCGACCCGGATCACGTCCGACGAGGGAATGGAGGGGCCGGCCTTCTTCTCTCCGGATGGTGCGGTGCTCGCGTTCACCGCGGAGTACGACGGCGGGCGCGACGTCTATGTCATGGATGTCGCCGGAGGCGCCCCGCGACGCCTGACCTGGGATCCTTATGGGGTCACCGTGCTCGGGTGGAGCGGCGACGGAATGAAGGTGATCTTCCGCTCGGATCGGGGCACGACGATGCGGACCCGGCTCTGGCAGGTTCCCTCGACCGGCGGTCCCGCCGAGATGTTGCCGCTGCCCTACGGCGAGCTCGTGTCGGTGCATCCGGACGGTCGGATCGCCTACGTCCCGATGAGCGGGGAGTGGCAGAACTGGAAGCGCTATCGCGGTGGATTCGCAGACGACATCTGGCTGGCCGCGCCCTCCGATGCGGGGGCCGTCCCCGCGTTCCGTCGCCTGACGGACGACCCCGGGGTCGATACGGAGCCGGTCTGGGTCGGAGACGCCATCTACTTCGTCTCCGAGCGCGGTGGCGTCGCGAATCTGTACTCGTTGGATCCCACGACCGGCGGGACGGCGACGGCGGCGACCTCGTACGACGACTTCGAGGTTCGCTATCCACAAACCGACGGGCATGTCGTCGTGTTCGAGCACGGGGACGGAATCGGGCTCTACGATCCGGCGACACGGCAGGCTCGTGAGGTCACGCTGGATCTCCACTCGGATCGTATCCACGCGCGCCCCCGGAGAGTCTCGGCGTTGGACGGGCTCGACTCGTACGAGCTGGGCCCGACGGGGAAGCGGATTCTGGTCTCAGCCCGGGGACAGGTTCTGAGCGCCCCGGCGGAGCATGGCGACGTGCGGGCCGTGGCGGTAGACCCGGGCGCGCGCTGCCAGTATCCGGAGTGGTCTCCCGATGGGACGCAGATTGCCTACGTCTCCGATGTCAGCGGCGAGGAGGAAATCTACATCGCGTCGTCCTCCGGATGGGACGCGCGTCGGGTGACGCGCGATCACGTCGGTCCGCTCGGTCCGCTCGTCTGGTCGCCGGACGGCAAGCGTCTGTTGACGAGCGATCGGGAAATGCGAACGCTGCTGGTCGAGGTGGCGACCGGAGCGATGACGACGGTGGACCAGTCCGATCGAGGCGGGTCGTACGATCTGGTGCTGTCGCAGTACCGCTTCAGTCCGGACGGCAAGTGGATCGCGCTGACCCATCTCGATCCGACCTGGAACTGGAGCGTCCATCTCTACGAGATCGCGACTGGTGCCAAAACACGGATCACGAGCCCCGAGATGACGTGCTACGCACCGGCGTTCGATCCGGAGGGGAAGTTTCTCTACTTTCTCGCCGATCGTCAGATCGACCCGCGCTACTCCCAACTGAATCACTACTTCTCGTATGACCGGAAGTTGACGAAGGTCAGCCTCGTCACGCTCGATCCGAAGACGGCGTCTCCGTTTCTCGACAAGAACGATCAGGAAGGGACGGGCGACGAAGACGACGAGAAGGACAAGGATAAGGACAAGGACAAGGACGGCGCGAAGGACAAGAAAGACGGGTTGGAGCTCCCGAAGATGACGGTGGTTACCGACGGACTGGCTCTGCGGGTGGCGGAAGTGCCGGTGCCGGCGGATCGTTACCACACGCTCGAGGCGATCGACGGCAAGCTCCTGCTCGAGGTCGCGGTGGATCGTGACGAGGATGAGGGGAGCGGCGACCAGCTTCTGACGTTCGACATCGAGGACAAGGAACTCGAAGTGCTGGTCGACAAGCTGGACGGGTTCGACTTGTCTGCGGACCGTTCGAAGCTGCTCGTCCGGCAGGGGAAGAGCTTCACGGTGATGGACGCGAGCGCGAGGGAGATGCCGAAAGACGAGGGTAAGGTCGAGACCGATGGTTGGGTCATGGAGATCGATCCCGCGGCGGAGTGGCGGCAGATGTTCGCGGAGACCTGGCGGATCGCTCGCGACTTCTTCTACGACCCGGGAATGCACGGCGTGGACTGGCCCGCGGTACGCGCCAAGTACGAGCCGCTCCTGGCTGCGGTCGCGGTGCGTGATGATCTGACCTTTCTGCAGAAGCAAATGGTCGCCGAGCTCAACTGTGGGCACGCGTACATCGTGGGCGGAGATCAGGAGCGCGCGCCCCGCATCCCGATGGGATATCTGGGCGTCGATCTGGAGCCCGTCGCCGGGGCGTCCGTGCCGGCGTACCGGATCACGCGCATCCTTCCGGGAGACGGGTTCGATCTGGACTCCCGCTCTCCGCTGCTCACCCCCGGGATCGATGCCTCCGTCGGGGACTTCATTCTGGCCGTCAACGGACGGCCGGTGAGCCTGGAACAGGATTTTCAGGCTCTTCTCGTCGGATTGGCCGGACAGGAGATCACGCTCACGATCAACGACCAACCGTCGCGCGAGGGCGCGCACGACGTGCTGGTGCAGCCGATGTCGGGAGAGCGCAGAGCGCGCTACTACGACTGGGTCGAGTCCCGCCGGCAGTATGTGACGGAGCACGGGGGTGACGACCTCGGCTATCTCCACATCCCCGACATGGGCAATCGGGGTTTCGAGGAGTTCGCCAAGCATTACTATTCGAACCTGGGTCGCGACGGCATGATCTACGATGTCCGCTTCAACGGCGGCGGCTATATCAATGCAATGCTGCTCCTTCAGATGTCCTCGCCCCAATACTCGTTCTTCAAACCGCGCTACGGTGTGTCCTGGTCCCGGCAGGACTGGGCCTTCCCCGGCTACAGCACCGCGCTTTGCAACGATCAGAGTGGCTCGAACGCGGAGGAGTTCAGTGATGCCTTCCAGCGTCTGAAGCTGGGACCGCTCATCGGGACGCGCACCTGGGGCGGCGAGGTGGGAAGCGGTGGAGGCTACCGCCTGGTCGATGGCGGCCGGGTTTTCATCCCCAACTACGGTGCTTGGACGCCCGACGGAACATGGATCATCGAAGGGCGGGGCGTGGATCCCGACATGGTGGTGGAAGACGATCCCACCGCGTTGATGAACGGACGGGATCCGCAGCTGGATGCCGCGATCGCGTACCTGAAGAAGAAGATCGCGGAGAAACCCATCGTCCGCCCGACTCCGCCGCCGTTCCCGAACAAGTCGACCGGCGGCTCGGACCAGTAGCTCCACCGGTCGATTCGTGGGGCGTTTCCGGCTGGTGTCTCTGGAGTTGGCCGTCGCGTTGGGCCTGGTGCTCTCCGGGATGGTGGTAGACGCATCCGCAACGCAAAGACAGCGTCACGATGCGCAGTCTCGCCGCGCCTCCCTCGTTTGGTTGGCGCGGAACGCGGACGGAATCCTCCGAGGGAAGGTTCTGCAGAAGCAGCTGCGAACGACGCCATTCGGGGACGACATGCCGTATGTCCGCTATCGGGTGTCGGTGGACGAGACGATCAAGGGGTCCTTCCCCGACTCCGTGATCGATGCGTACGTCTTCGCGGTCGACGAGTACGCGGAGCGGCTAGAGGAAGCGCATTCCTACGTGCTGTTCCTTCGCTACTGTGCGCGCTACGACGTGTACCTGGAGGTCGGGCAGGGACTGTGGGGGGAGTTCGATGGGGGAGTGCTCTCCTCGTTCAATCCTAGATTCCAGGTGGCCTGGGCGTAATTTCGCAGACTCGCTCAGAGCTCAGGCTCCGTCCGTGGATCCACTCCCGTTGGTGGAGGGCGATCACCTTCAGGTCGTCCGTGGACGGGTGCTCCGGGTTCCGCCCTCGTGGGCCACACCCGTTTCCGCGGACGGATTGGTGACGATGACGAATGTGCGCGCGTGGGGTTCGGGGGTTTCTGTGCTTCCCGACACGATCGACATCCGGCTGCTCCCTCGATCCGAGCGTTCTTGGGCGGTGCCGGACCAGCCGCTGTTCGTCGTGGGAGATTCAGCCTACGTCTTTCTCGACAGTGTCGTTGCGGCCCCGCATCCGACGCTGCGGTATGGCCGCTATTCGAAGTGGGACATCGTCGGCGATTCCCTCTACCTCCGAGGAGTGGATGTCGTCTGCGGCGACGCGATGATCTCCACCGGACGATCTGCCCTGGATCTGGAGTCGCGCCTGAACGCCCGATGAGGGCGGTGTGCGCCGTTCGTGTCGGGGTGTGCACGTATTGCGCAAAATCCCGGTTCGAGAGTGCGGTGCGCGTCCTCGGGCCGGGATTCTCGACTCTCCCCGCGGCGACCTTTGGGGGGCGACAGGCTGCTACGCGGCTTTGGAGTCGACCTTCTTCTCCATCGTGTCCAGGAGGCTCACGATCGTCTTGCTCAGCGGCTCGATCTTCTTGTACTCGGCCTCGGCCTTTTCGGCTTGGCCCTGCCGCTTGCTGACCATGATGGTCTTGATCATCTCGTGCAGACGGGCGTGCTCGGTCTCGAGCTGCTTCATCTCTGGGATCGCGCCATACTTGGACTGACCATCGCCGTAGATCCACTTGCCGAGGTCGCAGTCGCGCGAGCTGGTGGCCTGCGCTTCCGTGAGCCCCGGCTTGCCGTCGAGAAAATCACGAAGCTTGAGCTTCCAGGCCGAGTGCTTCAGCCGTGCAGATGTGAAGTCCAGTGACATGTCCCCACCTTTGTCGGGCGTTCGCAGTCAGACACTCCCACAAGGAGTTGTCATTCGTAGGTTTGTTCACAGTACGGACTATGGATCGGGAACGACGGATGCCAACTTGATGGCAAAGAGGCTCCAAGTGGTTTGGCCCCTGGGTAGAAAACCTAGGATCACGGGAGGACTTTTCCGGCAGACAGGGGCCTGGGCCTCGCGCCGGACGTTCGGCCCCCCCCTTTTTGTCAAAGAGAGCTAACGCTTCTTGAAGTCGAGGCAGACCGAGTTGATGCAGTAGCGCTGTCCACTCGGGCCGGGGCCGTCGTCGAACACATGCCCGAGATGAGCATCGCACACGTCGCAGAGCACCTCGGTCCGGACCATGCCATGGCTGCGGTCGGTCTCGAATCGCACGTTCCGGACCTCCGTCGGCTGGGTGAAGCTGGGCCAACCGCAGCCGGCATCGAATTGGTCGTCGGTGCGGAAGAGCTCGGCCCCGCAGCAGACGCAGTGGTACATCCCGGTTTCGTCGTTGTGATAGTACTGCCCGGTGAACGGTCGTTCGGTGCCCTTCCGCCTCGCGACTGCGTACTGCTCAGGCGTCAGGCTGGCACGCCACTCCTCATCCGTGCGCAGGACTTTGGCGTCCTTTTCCTTTTGTTCCGACATGGGGGTCTCCTCTCTCCTCGACTCCGACGAGCTCGAGTTGCCGGGAAAATCGCCAGCGACTTCGCGAACGGCCCGCGGGACGACGCATCGGCCCGGGCATTAGACGAGTCTAGGGCGGGAATGGATGGGGGGAAGAAGGACTTTCGAGTCCCCGGCGTCCCGCTCGCGGGCGGAAGAGCCCCGGACGGCGGGCCGGAACGACTGTCCGCGGGATCTCTTCGTCCTCGTCGGGGTTGCGACCCTGGGCCCGGAGTCGCAGCATGACGCCCGGGGACGAAACGACCAGCGGAGGCGATATGACGGATCGATCGAACACGTCGAAGGCATCGGCCCAGAACGAGACGGAGTCACGGAGGAAGGCGCGCCCGGCCGACCCGTGCGCCATGGTGATCTTCGGTGCTGCGGGGGACCTGACGAAGCGGCTGCTCGTCCCCGCCCTCTACAATCTCTCCCGCACCGGCGTGTTGCCGGACTCCTTCACGCTCGTCGGAGTCGATCTCGCGGACGGATCGACCGAGAGCTGGCGCGACCATCTCCACGACATGCTCGAGAGCTTCCTCGACGATGCTGACGCCGAATTCGACATCGATCGCATCGATCCGGAGGTCTGGCAGCGACTGGCGGCCGGAATGAGGTATCTCCAGGGGGATCTGACCGATGCGGGAGCCTACGCGAAGATCCGGGACACCTTGCAGGACGTGGAGAAGAGCACGCAGGGCAACGTGATCTTCTACCTGGCGGTCGCCGATCGCTTCTTCGGGACCGTGATCGACCATCTCGGCGAGGCCGGCTTGACGGACGAAACGGGTCGTGAAGGTTGGCGGCGTGTCATCATCGAAAAGCC